>JANMCG010000259.1:0-4906 GCA_031361075.1 Novosphingobium sp.
GGGAGACGCTTCGAGAGCAGAAGCTTCTTGTACCGGCTCCAATAGTGTGGATCGATGGTGGCTCTCACCTCGTGCAGCCAGGGCCTGAACTCGGGTGAATCGACGACCGCGCCGATTCCCATGTTGATGCCGTTGCGCTCCTCGAGCAACCGCGCGAGCGCCTCCGCCTGAACGTCCGAGACTTCGTCGAAATGGGGCAGACTGCGCATCTGATCGATGAGCTTTCTGATGCTCTCGGCTGTGCGATCCTGTTGCCTCAGCACCATCGGTGAAACCGTCTCTTCAAGCATTTCGAGCGCTTCACTCATGCGCATTTCCCTCATTGAGTATGTTTCGGATCACGACGCGGGCTGTTTCCCACCTTGCCCTGAACATCTCGACCGGATGAAGTGCGTCGAGTATCTCTTCAGGGCTCAGGCCCTGTTCCTGCAGGACACCGATCATCGCTTTCGCCAGCTGCCGAAGGACCGCCTCGTCGGCCTCATCGGCCTCAACTTCTTCAGCGCACCCTGCGAAATCTGCCTGGAGTGAGGCGATCGGTACCGATGAACCAAGCACGCTGATGATGTTGACGAACTCATCCTGCATTTCGGCTGGCAGGCGGGCCGAGAATTCGGCGAAAACCGGATGGGTTGGGTCGGGCCGGTAGATTATCGCCCCGTCTTTCTGAATACGATGCCAGAGAGGCATGTATTCCTGGTCAACGAGTTTCTGACCACGCCGCTGATAGGTTCGCTTCGATGTGGACGACAGCCGCTCGACGAGCAGTCGCATCCTGCCGCGGACCTTGGGTGGAAGCTGTGCCGACGCTTTTTTTACGTCGATCTTCCAGTCAGAATCCATGGTATTTGGAATGTCGACCCGAATGCGGCAGAGTTTTGTCAGCTCGGTCTGACGGGCAAGGCCGAGCCAACTGCCGGCGATGATCAGACGCCGACCACGGTATACATAAAAGCCCTGCGATCTGAGGTGGCCTTCCGGCCCTCCAAGCTCATCCCATTTGGATTTCAGGACCGATTTATGGTGAGGTAACGTGAAGCACTGAAACTCCACCGTCCCCTGCGCCATGTCCAGCCTGTCGGGCCTATCGGCCTGATGCCCGGGAAGCCCGGACCCAAACGGATCGATGGGCTCCAGCGGCCTTCCGTTCAGAAGCAGCCTCAGCGGCGGACTGTCCTCGGTCATGAAGCGATGGAAAACGAGCCGAAGATGCTGTTCTGCCTGGGCGAGTGATCGGTTGATGTGCTGCGCCCGCGCAACATCGTCTGCCTCGATCCCGCCGCTCAGACGGTCAAGACCGCGCCAGATCACCAGCGTTCCATCCCCGGTCAGCCGATCAAGCCAGGGGAGATCCTCGCTTTCCTCATGGAGGTTGATCTCCCAGCGGTTATTATTCGCAACTTCATCGAGATCCCACGTCGCGCCGGCGAAGACGCCATCCCTCCTGGTCAGGACAGTCAGGCGCTTGCACTGGGAGAAACTGGCGCTCTTCAGCCCCAAGCCAAACCTGCCGAGGTCTTTTGCTGCGCGGGTTTCAAGTGGGTTACGCGAGCCCGGCCGCATCGCTTCGACAAGTTGGTGAAGCGCCATTCCGCCGCCGTCATCGAGAACTCCAATGGCTGGATCAGCGACGCCCAGATCAGAAAAGATCTCGATGCGCCGTGCACCCGCCGTGATTGAATTGTCTAGAATATCTGCAAGTGCGGTTTCTGCGGAATATCCGATGTCACGAAGACTCTGGATTAATGAAGCAGCATGAGGTGTCGCATCCGCGGTTTTCATGCGAGGGCAGTCCCGCCGGGAAAAACGCGCAAGCGGCCGAGTGTTAAGCCTGCCGAACAGAAGCCATCTTGGATCACAAGAGCCAGCGAGGGCCCTTGTTCTGCTTCGGACGCCATGCTGTTTCCCTCTGGCCTCGGTTGTGATCGCAAACGGTTGCCAATCGGTCAACGTACTCTGGCAGCCCCGAAATATCGGGGCGAGCGCAGGGTGAGAACTTGATGGGAGCGTTGCCGACGCTATGCGCGCAGAGCGGAGCGCTCCGAAGTAGATCGGTGCGCGCCGGCGAAGAATGCACTTTCATCGCCCTGTCTTGGCGAGCTCGCAACGGTGCCGCGAATCTCATCCAGCGTCGAATTGCCCTTCCTCCACCCGGCGCTCGACATATTGGAGCAATTTTTCCACCTCAGGCGGAATCTTGTCGTCGTTGTGCCTGTAAGCCGCGCGACACTGCTGCGCCTGTTCCAGAAGTCCAACCAAAGTCTGCTCGCGTATGTCGGAGTACTTCTCGCGCAGATCCAAAACCTTTTTCATCGCATTCCAGTCACCATTAACAGCCATGTGAATCAGCCGCTCATTGATCGCGATGATGGCGGGCACCTTTCTGGTGACCTTGCCCTTACGGATTTCTACGGGCTGCTCGAGCTGCTCCAGGAGATCCTTGACGGTCTGGCTCATCCCGAACCGGCGCCGCTGAACCTTTTCCTTCCCGGCCCCGCGGCCCTTCGGATTGGGCGTTGGCGCTCCGGCAAGGAATTGTCCCTTTTCGTCACGCTTGATCCTGTCTTTGTCGTTCTGCTCTATGGCTGCGGCGAGCTCCGCATCGCTCATTTCAGCAATGCGAGCCTTGGCGATCCGGGCGTGTTCGGCGCGCTCCTCCTCGGTAAAATACGAATCACCCATGCCATGTCTGCTCAAGAGGATCGTCCGCGCCGTCGTTGCCCCGGCGGGCAACAACCTCGTCCCACGCCTCGCACGTAGCCTCGAGCACCGCCTGCTCGCCGGTCAGTTTCTGCCAGCGCGCTATGGTCACCGCACAGTACCGCGGCTCAAGCTCGATCAGTCGCGCCCGACGATTCGTTTTTTCCGCAGCGATCAGGGTGGAACCGGAGCCGCCGAAGGCATCGAGCACGATGTCTCCGCGCTTCGAGGTGTCCTTGATCGCATCGATTATCAGCGGGACCGGCTTGACCGTCGGGTGCATCGCCAGTTCGGAATTCCTGCCCGTCTTGCTTGCTCCACGGTACTCCCAGACGTTGGTGCGGTAGCGCCCGTTGCGACCCAACTCGACGGTGTTCAGGTGAGGCCCTTCGCCGACCTTCCACACATACACGAACTCATGACGCGAACGGTAGAAAGTGCCCATGCCGCCGTTGTCCTTGGCCCACACACAGACGTTCTTGAGTTCGGAATAAACGCTCTCGCCCGCCTCCTGCATCTCGGCCATGTGGCGCCAGTCCATGCACTGGAAGTGGATCGCCCCATCGATGCTGAACCTCGCCTGGTGGCCGAACGAAGTGGCGAGAAAATTGGTGAACTGCGCAGGGCTCATCTCGCCGGAAGCCATCTGGAAGTCGGCATGATGGATATTTCCGAGTCCCCCGACGTGGCCGTCGATCTTCACGTTGTACGGCGGATCGGAGAACACCATCCGCGCCCGTTCGTCGCCCATCAGGTGCTCGTAACTGGAATGCTCGAGCGAGCTGCCGCAATAGAGCCGGTGCTTTCCGAGCACCCAGAGGTTGCCGACCTGGACGGCGCCAGACGCGATACCATCGAGCGGCGGGATCTCGTCGGCCGCTTCATCCTCGTCCGCCTGCGATCCATCGAGGATTACCTCGATCTCCCCGGTGTTGAAGCCGGTCATCTCGATCTCGAACTCCAGATCCATCGCGAGCAGCTCGCCGAGCTCCATCCGCAGCTCGCCGGCGTCCCACCCTGCGTTGAGAGCAATCTTGTTGTCGGCCAGCGCATAGGTTCGCAGTTCTGCCCTGGTCAGGTGCGCGAGGCACAGCGTCGGGATTTCCGCGAGACCCAGCAGTCGCGCGGCCTCGAGACGGCCGTGACCGGCAACCACATGACCGTCGGCATCGACCAGCACCGGATTGAGAAAACCGAACCGGGCGATCGAGGACGCGATCTGCGCGACCTGCTCCGCGCTGTGGGTCCGGGCGTTGCTCTTCGCAGGCTTCAGCGATGCGAGCGCTCGCAGCTCGATCTTGAGCGGATCGATTTCGGCAAAGCGGTTTGGAGGCAGAGCGCCCATCATCGTTTCTCGAGTGCGCCAGAAAGCAGTGCGCCGAGCAGCGCCGCCTCTCCCGGCATATGTCTTGATGCCAGCTCAAGCACAGCTTCGGTCGCGGCGGCCCGGCTCATGACCAGGAGCCCGCGCGGGTCGGTCCGGCAGAACACCGGATCGCCAGGCTGGAGGTTCTGTGCTTCCAGCCACCCGGAGGGGAGCTGCAGCGTGCCGCCCGTCCCCAGCGTCAGGCTGATGACTTCGTCGTTCGCGGCGGGCTGCACAGCGGCACCCCCGGCCCTGCGCGTCTCGTAGTCCTTTATGACATTGTAAACGTGCTGGTAGCGACGCTCGAGAAAGGTCGCGATCTCGGCCTTGGGTACACGGGCGTCGTGGAGGATGCGGATCTTTTCGGAAAGATTTGCGGCGTCTGCCGTAAGTCGTTCCATCTCGTCTCTGTTCATTACTTCCTCCCTATGTGCCTTGAGAGGTATACCTATCAGACGATACCAGGTTGTCAATCGCTTCCGGCAAGAATCTTTGTGGCGCTCCGCCGACTTCACCGGGCGTGCGCATGCAAGTTGTGGATATGACCGCCTGCTTGAAACAAATGCAGAACAAACTGCTTGCCCGGCGGGAGTCCCCGTGCCATCCCGTCACGATATGACCCAGCGAAGATGCCGGGCATGATCGGGACAATGCCACAATGAGCGACGACAGTTTCGGGGCTTTCTTCCGGCAAACCGGCCTGTCGCTGGATGAGGCCGCGCTGATCGTGGGCTCATCCTCCCGCAACCTGCGTCGCTATGTTGCCGGCGAGCTGCGCGCCCCCAAACTTACGCTCGAGAAGGTTCAGGAGCTGGCCGCGCGGCGCGTGCCTGCCCGTCC
>JANMCG010000263.1:0-20237 GCA_031361075.1 Novosphingobium sp.
GAGCGGGCGGGCGAGCAAGGCCTGCTGGCGCTGAAGGATCAGGTTCCACGCATAAAGCACCGCCGAGAACATGATCGCGGCAATCCCCAGCGCGGCGTCGTAGCTATAGCCGCCGCCGCTCATCCTCGCCCCCGCGATCACTGCCACCCCGGCCAGCCCAAGCAGCGATGCGCCGACCGCGCGCCGCCCGACCCGCTCGCCAAGCAGCACGGCGGCCAGATACAGCGCGATCAGCGGGGCGATGAACGAGATCGCCATACCTTCGGCTAATGGCAGGAATTTGAGCCCCCAAAAAAAGCTGGTCGCCATCGCCGCCGAGTTGAGCCCGCGCAGCGCGTGCAGCCGCAGCACGCGGCCTTGCGGCCAGCCACCACGCCGGGCTGCCCACAGCGGACCCAGCACCGCAGCGCTGGCCAGCGAGCGCCACAGCATCGCGCTGTACGCGCCGATCGCCAGGCTGGCACCTTTCATCAGCCCGTCCATCAGCGAGAAGCTGGCGATCCCCGCCGCCACCGCAAGCATGGGCATGAGCCGGTGATGCGCGGCGGACGCAGGACTGGACGGGGCGCTGGTTAAGGTCACGCCGCCCCTCTATCCATTCGTCCACAGCTTGTCGAAGGATCGTCCAGTGTTTTCGTGCCCTAAGCCGCAGCTTCAAAAGCAACAGCGATACGTCGATCAGCGCGGCACGCACGCCGGTTCAAAGCGTCTTGATGATCCCCGAAAAATCGGACCCGCCGTTGCCGCTGGCGGTGAAAGCTTCGTACAATTCGCGGGCGCGCGTACCCATCGGCACTGCGGCCCCCGCGCTCGCGGCGGCCTCCAGCGCAAGGTTGAGATCCTTGAGCATCAGCGCTGCGGCGAACCCGCCCTGATAGCCATTGTCCGCCGGGCTGGCCGGACCCACGCCGGGCACTGGGCAATAGCTGGTCATCGACCACGACTGGCCCGAGGCTTTGGACGAGATATCGTAGAAGGTCTGTAAGTCGAGGCCGAGTTTTTCGGCCAAGGCAAACGCCTCGCAAGTAGCGATCATCGTCGCGCCCAGGATCATGTTGTTGCAGATTTTCGCGGCTTGTCCGGCGCCGACCTCGCCGGCATGGATCACCGCTTTGCCCATTGCGGCAAGAATTGGCTCGGCGCGGGTGAAGGCGGCATCGGACCCACCGACCATGAAGGTCAGCGTGCCGCCAGTGGCTGCTGCGATTCCGCCTGACACCGGCGCATCGACCATCGCATAGCCTGCTGCGCGGGCCGCACCGGCAACCTTGCGCGCGGTCTCGACGTCGATCGTCGAACAATCGAGCAGCAATGCTGACTGCGGTGCCTGACCGATCACGTCGGCGGCGTAAACGCTATCGACGATCTTGCCATTGGGCAGCATCGAGACCACCGCATCGACGCCATTGACCGCTTCGTTCACGGCCGTGTGAACCGAGCAGCCGTTGCCTTGCGCGCGGGCTGCAGCTTCTGCCGACACGTCGAAAGCGCGGACTTCGTGGCCAGCCTTAACCAGGTTCGCAGCCATCCCGCCGCCCATATTGCCAAGGCCGATGAAAGCGATCCTGCTCATGAAATTCTCCCTAGCCAGTTTGTGTCGAGTGAAGCCGAGACACCGCTTGAGGCCTTTCGACTACGCTCTACGCGAACGGTTGTGGTCTATTTACCCTGCCACACCCCGGGGCGCTTTTCGATAAACGCGGCCATGCCTTCGGTCTTGTCCTGCGTTGCGGTGAGGATCTGGAAGATCCGGCGCTCCATCAGCAGGCCCTGGTCGAGGGTCAGCTCGAACGCGGCGTTGACCATTTCCTTGTTGGCGATCGCGGCCAGCGGCGGCATCGCGGCGATCTCGGTGGCGGTCTTAAGCGCTTCCTCGACCAGAGATGCGAGCGGCACGACCCGAGCGACCAGCCCCGAACGCTCGGCTTCTTCCGCGCCCATCATCCGCCCGGTCAGGCACATTTCCATCGCCTTGGCCTTGCCGATTGCGCGGGTGAGCCGCTGGCTCCCGCCCATCCCGGGGCCCACCCCGAGTTTGATCTCGGGCTGGCCGAAGCGCGCATTTTCGGACGCGATGATGAAGTCGGCCATCATGGCAAGTTCGCACCCGCCGCCCAGCGCAAAGCCATTGACCGCGGCGATCCACGGTTTGCGCGTGGCCTTGACCACATGGCTGGTCCAGCGGCTGAAAAAGTCCGCTGCGTAGAAATCGGCGGCGGTTTCGGCCGCCATTTCCTTGATGTCGGCGCCCGCCGCAAACGCCTTCTCGCCCGCGCCGGTGAGCACCGCGCAGCGCTGGCCCGGATCGGCTTCGAACGCGGCAAAAGCGGCGATCAGCTCTTCGAGCACCGCGCTGTTGAGCGCGTTGAGCGAGGCCGGACGGTTAAGTGTGATCAGCGTCACCGCCCCGCGGGTTTCGGTGAGGATCGTTTCGTAAGTCATAATGGCTTCCATTCTTCATCCGCCGGCAGCGCGGCAAATATGCTGTCGATCAATTGGTCAGAGACTTGCCCGGGCGTGGCGGGGTTCCATTTTGGCGCATGATCCTTGTCGACAATCACCGCGCGCACGCCTTCGGCAAAATCGGGCAGCGTCAGGACGCGGCTGGCGATGCGGTATTCCATCACCATGTTGTCGGCGAAGTCGGTGAGCATGGCGCTCTCCGCGAGTTGGCGCAGTGCGACTTTGCAGGTCTGCGGGCTCTTGGTGCGCAAGGTGGCCAGTTCCTTGGCCGCCCATTCGCTCGGGTCATTCTCGAGACTGCCGATAATGTCCTCGAACCGGTCCGAAGCGAAGTGCCGGGCGATCTGCACGGCATTGGCCTCGATCCGCGCCACCGGGGGTGTAACCGCCAGCGCCGACAAGGCCCTGCCGGGTTCGTGCCCGGCGGCAATCCGCGCCTTGGCCTCGCCCAGCGCATCATGCGGCAGGTAATGCGTCGCAAGACCCGCCCATTTGCACTCGGCCCCGTCGAGCCGCGCGCCGGTCAGCGCGAGGAATTGCCCGATCCGTCCGGGCAGCCGCGACAGATACCATCCGCCGCCCACGTCGGGAAACAGGCCGATCCCGGTTTCGGGCATGGCGAGCCGGGTATTTTCGGTCGCGACGCGGAACCTGGCGGGCTGCGAAATGCCGACCCCGCCGCCCATTGTGATCCCGTCCATGAAGGCAACCACCGGCTTGGGATACGTGAAGATCTGGTGGTTGAGCTGGTATTCGTCGTGGAAGAACTGACGGCCTGAAACACCGCCGTCGTTAAGCGCCGAATTGCGCAGGAAGGCGATGTCGCCGCCAGCGCAAAAGCCGCGGGACAACTTCGGATTGCCATCCGGTGAGGCGGCGTGGTCGATGATCACACTTTCCACGCCGACGTCATCGCGCCATTCGCTCAGCGCCGAACTCATTTCATGGCACATCGGCAAGGTCAGCGCGTGCAGCGCCGCCGGGCGATTGAGCGACACGAAACCGGCGCTGCCCTCGCGCGTGACAAGAATATCGTCGCTCACTGCCTGAGCAAGTCCCGGCCGACGATCATTCGCATCACCTGGTTAGTCCCTTCAAGGATCGAATGCACCCGCAAGTCGCGCCAGAACCGCTCGATCGGATAGTCCTTCAAATAGCCATAGCCGCCAAACAATTGCAGCGCGTCGTTGACAATCGCCGAGCCCGAATCGGTTGCCAGCCGCTTAGCCATCGCCGAAAAGCGGCTCTTGTCGGGCGCCCCTGCATTGACTTTGGCCGCCGCCAGATACAGCAGCGCGCGCGCCGCCTCCAGATCGGTGGCCATATCGGCCAGCATGAACTGGGTATTCTGAAAATCGGCTATCGGCTGGCCGAACTGCTGGCGCTCTTTGGTATATTCGATCGCCTCGTCCAGACAGCGCTGCGCCCCGCCGAGCGAACAAGCCCCGATGTTGAGCCGTCCGCCATCGAGTCCGGCCATCGCAAAGCGGAACCCGTCACCTTCCGCGCCAACCCGGTTGGCCACCGGCACGCGGCAGTCCTCGAACACCACTTGCGCCGTCGGGCTGGCGTTCCAGCCGAGTTTCTTTTCGGGCGCACCGAATGACAGCCCCGGGGTGCCTTTTTCGACCACCAGGCATGAAATGCCCCTGGTCCGGTCATCGCTGGTGCGAACCATGCACACGTAAATGTCGTTATAACCAGCGCCCGAGATGAATTGCTTGGTGCCGTTGAGCACATAATGATCGCCGTCCAGCCGAGCGGTGGTTTTGAGCGCGGCGGCATCCGAGCCCGAGCCAGGTTCTGTCAGGCAATAGCTGGCGATCTTATCCATCGAGACCAGCGCGGGAAGATAGCGCGCCTTGAGCTCGGCCCCGCCAAAACTGTCGATCATCCACGCCGCCATGTTGTGGATCGAGATGAACGCGCTGGTCGCCGGGCAACCGTAAGCCATCGCCTCCATGATCAAGGCCGCATCAAGCCGTCCCAGGCCAATCCCGCCGCTTTCCTCCGTGACATAGATCGCGCCGAAGCCCAGTTCCCCGGCGGCTTTCCAAACTTCGACTGGGTAATGCGATGTTTCGTCCCATTCACCCGCGAACGGCGTGATCCGGTCGGCGGTGAATTTGCGCGCCATGTCCTGGATCGCGATCTGATCGTCGGTGAGCGAGAACTGGTCGGTCACGAAAGCCCCTGTTGGTTGGCGACTGGTGAATTTTGCAGCGCCGCGCCCGGTGACTTAGCCCAGTCACCGGCCGCAGCGCAATTCTGCCGGATTATGCGCACTTCAGATATGTCTGTGGTCCCGCAACGGCATCGGCGCCAAATTCCTGTTTGACCAGCGACTTGCCCCCGTCCTGCAGCTTCATCGTCATATCGCGCTGCCATTCCATACCTTCGCCGCTGAACGCATATCGGGCGGCCAGCGCGGTGTCGCTGCGCGCGGTCACCTTGCTTAGCCGCGCCACTGATTCGTAGTACCGGATCGCGTCAGCGCCGATCGTGATCAGACCCTTGGCATCGCCGCGGGTCGAGGTGCAATCAGCCGCGACCAGACCCCAGCGGCCGCGCAGCGCCAGCGGAATCGACTTTTCCAGGGTGGCTGGCGAAGCGCTCGGCATAGGTGCCATGCTGGCTGAAGGCATCGCAGACGCTGCACCGACCGCGTCGGCAGTGGACAAGGGCGCGGGCTGTTTGGTTTCCGAACACGCGCAAAGCGCCATTGCCGCACAGCAGCCAAGTGCAAAACGTGAAGACATCGCGGATCTCCGGATAATTGCTGCCGGCCACAGCGGCGGCGCTATGCTGGCTAAACTCGGCAAGCGGCGCTGCGGTTCCGTTTGCCAGTGGCGGGCAATCAATCTTCCATAACTTCGGCTTCAATTTCGACCAGCCATTCGGGCCGCACAAATCCGCTGACAATCAGGGTGGTGCAGGCGGGGCGTGCGCCGCCAAACCAGGCGCCGTGGACCTTGGCGACCGCCGCAAAATCGGCCCGGTCGGTCAGGTAAATGCAAGTCCGCACCGTGTCGGCGATATCGCCGTCAAGATCGGCGATCGCCTGCGCGATGATGGCACAGCAACGCTCCATCTGCGCGGCGGCATCGCCTGGCGTGGTCGTGCCATCGGGCTCGATCGGCGCGGTCCCGGCCACCATAATCTGTTTGCCGGTGCGTACCGCGCGGCAAAACCCCAGCACCGGCTCAAGCGGCGATCCGCTGCTGACCTGCTGTTTGGCCATGCCGGGTCAGCCCATCGTCGGGATGACGAAGGCATTCCCCCCGTCCGGGCTACCATCGGGCCAGCGCGCGGTCACGGTCTTGACCTTGGTCCAGAACTTGATTCCTTCCATGCCGTGCTGGTTGGTATCGCCGAACGCGCTGCGCTTCCACCCGCCAAAGCTGTGATAGGCCACCGGCACCGGGATCGGGACATTAATCCCGACCATGCCGACATTGACCCGCGCGGCAAATTCGCGCGCGGCGTGGCCATTGCGGGTGAAGATCGCGACACCGTTGCCATACTGGTGCTTGCTGGCCAGGCTGAGCGCGGCTTCAAAATCTGCCGCCCGGACGATCTGCAACACCGGCCCGAAGATCTCGTTGTGGTAGCTGTCCATCTCGGGCGTGACGTGATCGAACAGGGTCGGGCCGACGAAGAAGCCCTGTTCGTGGCCCTGCAGCGTGAATCCCCGCCCATCGACCACCAGTTCGGCGCCTTCTTCGGCGCACTTGGCGATCCAGCCTTCGACCTTGGCCTTGTGCTCGGCGGTAACCACCGGGCCGTAATGCGCCTCGGCGTCAGTCGAGACCCCAACCCGCAGCGCGGCAATCGCCGGGATCAGCTTGGCGCGCAGCCGCTCGGCGGTTTCGTCGCCCACCGGCACCACAACGGGGAGCGCCATGCAGCGCTCGCCAGCCGAGCCGAATGCCGCTCCGGCCAAATCGTTCACCACCTGATCGAGATCGGCATCGGGCATGACGATGCCGTGGTTCTTGGCCCCGCCCATCGCCTGCACGCGTTTGCCCGCGGCAACCCCGCGGTTGTACACGTAATGCGCGATGTCGGATGAACCGACGAAGCTGACCGCGCCGATTGCCGGGTGATCGAGGATCGCGTCGACCATCTCCTTGTCGCCGTGGACCACCTGGAAGATGCCGTCGGGCAGCCCCGCTTCGAGCCACAATTCGGCCAGCCGCATCGGCACCGAAGGATCGCGCTCGCTCGGCTTCAGAATGAACGCATTGCCCACCGCCAGCGCCACCGCGCCCATCCACAGCGGGATCATCGCGGGGAAGTTGAACGGGGTGATCCCTGCGCCGATGCCGAGCGGCTGGCGCATCGAATAGACATCGATCCCGGGGCCGGCGCCTTGGGTATATTCACCCTTCAGCACGTGCGGGATGCCGCAGCAGAACTCGACAACTTCGAGCCCGCGCTGGATATCGCCTTTGCTGTCGGCAATGACCTTGCCGTGCTCGCTGGAAAGCAACGCGGCGAGCTCGTCCATGTGCGCTTCGACCAGCACCTTGAAATTGAACATCACCCGTGCTCGGCGCTGCGGGTTCATCGCGGCCCAGGCCGGCTGCGCGGCTTGGGCCGCGGCCACGGCCCGGTCAAGCATCGCGGCATCGCCCAGCGCCACTTCGGCTTGCACCGTGCCGTTGTTAGGATCGTAAACCGAGCTCTTGCGAGCCGGGGCCACGCCGCCGGTGCCGCCAGCAATGAAATGATCGATCAGGCGCACAGTCTTGTTCCTTTCCCACGCGGTTGTTGCCGCCCCCGTGGACCTGCAAAGCCGCACAGACAAGGCGCATTTTTTGCGACTATCGTCTGCAATTACGCAGGTTTCGCAGCCTGTCCAAGCGCGCAGCCGATATCGCCGTTACGCTGCCGCGCCCCGCGGGCAGGCCAGTCATCGCGCGCAAGCAGCCGGATTGTTCCTTGCGACTCTAAGCTACGGCTCCTTGCCTCCCAGCACAGGCTGACCCGATCACCCGGCGGCACTATAGACCAGCGTCAGCGCGAAATTTTGTTGCCGGGGCTGTAACAAACCCCGCGCTCGCTGCGAACCCGGTGTGCTATACCAGCTGCGTTGCCTGGGGGATTGCTGCCCGATGACTGAAGTTTTGACCGATCAAAAGCCTGCGATGCCCGCTGCATCGCCCGCGCTGCAAGCTGGCGATCTGGTCAAGCGGCACCATGTGGTGACGCGGCTGTGGCATTGGACCAACCTGGTTACGGTCGTCATCATGCTGATGAGCGGACTGGCAATTTTCAACGCGCATCCGCGGCTGTACTGGGGTGCCTTCGGGGCCAATCCGGACCGCGCCTGGCTCGATCTCACGCATGTTAACGGCGGCCGGCCATTTCCGGGACTGGTGACAATTCCCACGCATTACAGTCTGGCCGATGCGCGGCTGTGGCATTTTGCGTTTGGCTGGCTGCTGATGGCCGCGATCGCGGGCTATCTGCTGTGGTCGCTCTTTTCGGGCCATATCAAACGCGATCTCGCCCCGCGCCCGGCCGAACTCGCTGCGGCGCATATCTGGGACGATATCAAGGATCATGCGCGGCTGCGTTTCCCAACCGGGCTGGCGGCGCTGCGCTATAATATCCTGCAAAAGCTGTCTTATGGCGCTGTGCTGTTCGTGCTTTTGCCCGGGATGATCCTGACCGGGCTGACGATGTCGCCGGGGATGAACGCGGCGTGGCCGTGGCTGCTCGAACTGCTCGGCGGGCGGCAGTCAGCGCGCAGCCTGCACTTTTTGTGCGCCGCCGGGCTGGTTGCGTTTTTCATCGTGCATATCGCGATGGTCATCTTGGCCGGGCCGATCAACGAACTGCGCTCGATGCTCAGCGGGTGGTACCGCCTGCCCGCCGAGCGCAAGGAGAGGGACGCATGATGGATGACGCTGCAATCCTGTCGCGCCGCCGGATGCTGACGCTGGGCGTGGCCGGGGCTGGCGGTTTGTTGCTGAGCGGCTGCGACAAGCTCAACGCCAGCCAGAGCGTTCGCGCCAGCCTCAAAGGGGCCACCGGGCTGACCATGCGGACGCAGCGGTTCCTGCTGGGCAATTCGCTCGCGCCCGAATTCAGCGAAGCCGAAATGTCACCCAACTTCCGGGTGAACGGCAGCTCGTCAGTCACGGACCCTGAGTACCGCAAGTTCCTGAGCGCGGGCTTTGCCGGCTGGGCGCTGCACGTCGATGGCTTGGTGCATCAGCGGCTGCAGCTGACGCTTGATGCGCTTAAAGCGATGCCGCAGCGTAGTCAGATCACCCGCCACGATTGTGTCGAGGGGTGGAGCGCAATCGGCAAATGGCAAGGCCCCAGGCTGAGCGATATTCTTGCCACTGCCGGGCTGCTGCCTAACGCCAAATACGCGGTGTTCCATTGCGCCGATCTGCTGAGCAACCGGCCCTATTACGAATCGATCGATCTGGTCGATGCGTTCCACCCGCAAACCATCCTGGCGTGGCGGATGAACGATCAGCCGCTGAGCGAAGGCCACGGCGCCCCGCTGCGGCTGCGGGTCGAACGCCAGCTTGGCTACAAGCAGGCCAAATACATAATGCGGATCGAACTGCGCGAGACACTTGCCGGGCTTTACGGCGGCGGCGGCGGACTGTGGGAAGATCTGAGCGATTATCAGTGGTACGCGGGGATCTGATTCACAGCAGTTTGCGCACTGCTTCGGCGCTGTAAAGCCACAAGTCTGCGCCTTCGCGCTTCACACCGCCCATTGCCTGGTTGAATGTTTTCATATGCGCGCTGGCCCCGTGCGCCGCCAAGGCGTCAGCATCGCTCCAGCGTTCGGCGATATGGATCAGGTCGGGATCACCGACATCGCGGGCAAACGAATAATGGATGCAGCCGGTTTCGGCGGTTGTTGCCGCAACCATCGCGCGCGCTTGATCGGCCACTTTGTCGAACTCGCCGGTCGCCAGTTTGAGCCAGCCTTGGATCAGCAACATACGTTTCTCCCGCGAATCAGCACCATGGTTGGCGTTGCCCGCCAAGGTAAGCCCGCGCCGCCTTGCTGGCTACCATATCGTCGGCCAGCGATTGCACGGTGCCATCGGCGCGCGCGCGCAGCAGATGATGCAATTCGCGGCCATATTCGTCACGCGCGGTCGGGCTTGGTCCAGCCAAGGTGAACGGGCCTTGATTAACCACCGCGAGCAATTGCACCGCCGCGTCTTCACCCAGTTTTGCTTCGGCAGCGCAGCGCGCCGGGTGCGTTTCTGGGGCATCGATCCCCATTACCCGGATGGTGCGCGCGCCCAGCATGATCGTATCGCCGTCGATCACGCAGTTGGCCGCGCGGGCATGGCCGCAGCGTGTGAACGGCCCGGTAATCACTTCATGCGGCCCGGCCGGCATGGCGCGCGGCGCGATCCGTTGCGGCCCGCCGAAGAAATACCAGCTCAGCGCGATCAATACCGCGGTCCCCAGCCACGGGCGCAGGGCGCGCCAAATGCGCTGTTTGCGGCTGATGCCTTGCCAGCGGTGCGCCGGCAGCACCGGGCGAGAGGAGCGGGAACGGCGCGGCCAGGTCATCGCGCCTCCCGCTACCGGCTGAGCGGGCCCCCGGCAAGCAGGGCGCACCAGTCGCTGCGCCGCCCGCGCCACGGTTCGGCAAGGCCCTCGCTGACCAGAATGGCTCCAAGCGAGCGCCCGCCGCGCTGGACCACCCGCAGCGCCCGGCCATAGCGGTCAGTCGCGCGGCCCGCGATTGCCAGCGTGAAGGGTCCGGCGTTAAGCAGCCCGATCAGCCGCCGGGTTGCGCGGTCGCCCAGCGCCTGCTCGGCCGGGCATCCGGCGCTGTGCGTTTCAGGCGCGTTGATATCGGCGATGCGAACCTTTTCGCCCCCCACCCAGAAGGTATCGCCATCGACGACGCAAGTGGTGCGGGGCCCCTGCGCGCAAAGCGCGAAGGTGGCGGCGAGCGTAAGCAGGGGCAGCGGCATCCCGCGCCCATGCCGTGTGACGCCTGCGCAAACCTATTCGTACAGTTACGCAGTTTGCCTCCGCAATGGAGGAACATCTGCCGCAATTGCCCGACCTAGAGGCTCAGGAACAAACCCGCCAGAGCCGCGCTCATCAGGTTCGACAAGCTCCCGGCGGCGAGCGCTTTGAGCCCCAGCCGCGCGATCACCGGGCGCTGATTGGGGGCAAGGCCCCCGGTCACCGCCAACTGGATTGCGATCGAGCTGAAATTGGCGAACCCGCACAGCGCGAATGTGACGATCGCCTTGGTCCCCGCCGACAAGTCGGTGGTCTTGCCCAGATCGATGAAGCTGACGAATTCATTGAGCACCACTTTGGTCCCGAAAAACCCGCCTGCGCGCAGCGCTTCGGCCCAGTCGGGCGCGCCGAGCAGCCAGAAGATCGGCGCGAACACGGTTCCGAGGATCAGTTCGAACGACAGGTCGGGCCGGCCGAACCAGCCGCCAATACCGCCCAGCAGGCCATTGGCGAGCGCCACCAGCGCAACGAACGCCAGCACCATCGCGCCCACCGCCACCGCCAACTTCACCCCGGTCTGCGCGCCTTCGGCGGCGGCCATGATCACGTTCGCCGGTTTCTCCTCGCCAAAGGTGATCTCGCCTTCGACTTCGGGCTCGACGCCGAGCTGGCCGGGCTCGTCGGGCATGATGATCTTGGCCATCAGGATGCCGCCTGGCGCTGACATGAAGCTCGCGGCCAGCAGATAGGGCAGGTAAAAGTCCTTTTGCGGGCCGAACATCGCGGCGTAAGCTAGCAGGATAGTCCCCGCGACCCCGGCCATGCCGACCGACATGATCGTGAAGATCTGCGCCGGGGTCATCGCCGAAAGATAGGGCCGGATGACCAGCGGAGCCTCGCTCTGGCCGACGAAGATATTGGCCGCAGCGCCAAGCGATTCGACCTTGGAAATCCCGGTGATCCACTGGATCGCGCCGCCCAGCCAGCGCACGATCAGCTGCATGATCCCAAGGTAATAGAGGATCGAGACGATCGCCGCGAAAAAGATGATCACCGGCAGCGCCGAGATCGCAAAGCTGTATCCACCCAGTTCCGGCTTGGCCAGATTGCCGAACAGGAAATCGATCCCCGCCTGCGCATAGCCGAGCAGGCTCGTCACCCCGTTCGACATCGCCGCGATGATCGCACGGCCCCACGGGGTGACCAGCACCAGCGCGGCAAAGCCGGCCTGCAGCGCGAAGGCCGCCGCGGTCACGCGCAGGCTGATCGCCTTGCGGTTAGAGGACAGCAGCCAGGCGACCAACAGGATGAGCGCCATGCCGGCGAAGCTTTTGACGATGTGCATTGGTTGACCCCGACCCTGCATTGAATGTTGCGCGCAGGGGTAACGGCTTTGTGCGTGCGGTCAATTCCTCGCCCACTTCCCCTTGCGCAAAACCCCGGCTAAGCCGAGCCGATGCAGACCCAGACTATCCAGATCCCGCGCTCGCTATTCGCCTATTCGCTGCTTTATGGCGGGCTGTGTGTGCTGGCCGGGGTGCTGGGCACCAAGCTTGCTTCGCTCGGACACTGGCCGGTGCTGGGCGATCTGGCGGTCGAGAGCGGCATTTTCGCGTTCCTCCTGCTGGTGGTGATGGCCAGCGCAGTGGCCGAACTGTTCGGCCAAGACCGCGCGAACCAACTGGTGCGGTACGGGTTTGTGCCGCTGATCGTCTCGATGGTGCTGCTGACTTTGGTGATCCACGTGGTCCCCCCCGCATCGTTCTGGACCGATCAGGATGCCTTCGCGCGGTTGCTGGGGCAGGGCGCACGGATGCAATTTGCCGGACTGATCTCTTACGGCACCTCGCAAACGCTGAACGTCTATCTGTTTTCGCGCTTGCTGGGCGGGCAAGGCAAATCGCTGGTGCTGCGTGCGTGGATCGCCAGCCTGCTCAGCCAGACCGTCGATACGATTTTGTTTATCACGATCAGCTTTTACGGGCAGGATTTGCCGCTCGGCCAGATCATGGAAGGCCAGATCATCTCCAAGCTGGTGCTCTCGACGATCATGGTCCCGCCGCTGATCTGGGTATTCGTCAAGCTGGGCCGCTGGCTGGATGCCCGACCGGCATAATATGCCTGCTTAAAGGGGCTGCAATCGGCGACGCAACTGGCTAAAGCGCGCGGTATGTCCGATTTGCATCATCAAGCCATGCTCGCCAAAGCCGAAACGCTAGTCGAAGCGCTGCCTTATCTGCAGCGCTATGCCGGCAAGACCTTTGTGGTCAAATACGGCGGCCACGCGATGGGCGACCCGGAACTGGCGCGCGATTTTGCCGAGGACGTGGTCTTGCTCAAAGCGGTCGGGATCAACCCGGTGGTGGTCCACGGCGGCGGGCCGCAAATCGGCGCCATGCTCAAGAAGCTGGGCGTCGAAAGCACCTTCGTCGATGGGCTGCGCGTCACCGACAAGGCCACCGCCGAGATTGCCGAGATGGTCCTGTCGGGCTCGATCAACAAAGAGCTGGTTGGCTGGATTGCGGGCGCGGGCGGCAAGGCGTTGGGAATTTCGGGCAAGGATGGCGGGCTGGTGATCGCCAGTAAGGTCCAGCGCACCACCAAGGATCCGGGCAGCAATATCGAGCAGGTGCTCGATCTGGGCTTCGTGGGCGAGCCGACCAAGGTAGATACCAGCATCATCGAGACCGCCAGCGCCGCCGGGATGATCCCGGTGATCGCGCCGATTGCGCCGGGTGCGGACGGCGAGACTTACAATATCAACGCCGATACCATGGCTGGCGCAATTGCGGCGGCGCTGGGTGCTTCGCGCTTGTTCCTGCTAACCGATGTGGCCGGCGTGCTCGATCTGGATGGCAACCTGCTGACCGATCTCCAGCCCGGCGATATCGCCCGGTTGCAGGCCGAGGGTGCGATCACCGGCGGGATGATCCCCAAGCTGGAAACCTGCATCCACGCGGTCGAGGCGGGGTGCGAGGCGGCGGTCGTGCTCGATGGCCGGGTGCCCCACGCGATGCTGCTCGAGATTTTCACCGAGCGCGGCGCGGGCACGCTGATCCGCGCATGAGGCGGGCGGCGATCATGCTGGCCCTGAGCGCGCTGGTCGCCTGTTCGCAACAGACCCGGCAGCCAACGGCACCGGCACCCAGCAGCACCGCCAGCGAGGCCGATGCTGCTGCAGCCAGTGCAGCGCCAATCGTGGCCAAGCCCCGGCCGAAGGCTTCAACGCCTGTTTCATTCCCCGCCGCCGCGCAGTCACCATCGGAATCGCGTGATCCGGCCAAGGTCGTGGTAGCCTGGGCCAAGGCGATGAGCCTCAAGCAATGGGCCACCGCCTATCGCTATTGGGGCGATCATGGCGCGCGCTCGGGGCTGACCCTGGCGCAGTTCAGCGCCAATTGGGGCACGCTGAACAATCCGGAGTTCGAGCTGCACCCCGGCGATACCGAAGGCGGCGCAGGCTCGCTGTATTATACCGCGCCGATCGTGCTGATTGACGGCGCGCGCCAGACGCGCGGCGAACTGGTGATGCGCCGGGTCAACGATGTCGACGGCGCATCGGCCGAACAATTGCGCTGGCACATCGAAACCCTGACGATTGCGCCATAGCCGTGCTCGCTGAGGTTGCAGTCCCCCCCGCTCCTCGGCTAAGCGGCGTGCCACATTGGCAGGAGGACTAAGCCCCGTGGCATTTTTGGCGATCAGCGAAATTATCGGTTATCTGGTTTCGATCCTGATCATGCTGGTGATCGTCCAGTTCGTGATCAGCCTGCTGTTCAGTTTCAACGTGATCGATCGATACAACGAGATCGCTGGCGCGATTTTTCGCGCTGTCAACGCGCTGCTCAATCCGATCCTGCGCCCAATCCAGCGGCTGATGCCCGACACCGGAGCGATCGACTTCTCGCCGCTGGTGCTGATCATGCTGGCGAAAGTGGTTCAGATTCTGCTTAACTACGCTGCCGCCGCGAGCATGGCGTGAGCGCAGCGATCATCGACGGCAAAGCGTTTGCCGCCGGGCTGCGCGCCAAACTGGCAACTTTCGCTGCAGCATTCGCAGCCAGTGCCGGTCGTAAGGCCGGGCTGGCGGTGATTTTGGTCGGCGAAGATGCTGCCAGCCAGGTCTATGTCGCGTCCAAACACAAGGCGACGCTCGAATGCGGGATGGCCAGCTTTGAGCATAAGCTGCCCGCCACCACGCCTCAAGCTGCGCTGGAAGCGCTGGTCGACCGGCTTAACGCCGATCCGCTGGTCGACGGGATCCTGGTACAGCTGCCGTTGCCCGGCGGGCTTGACGAGCAGGCGGTGGTGGCACGGATCAACCCGGACAAGGATGTCGATGGGCTGACCCCGCTGAGCAGCGGCCGGCTGGCGCTGGGTCTGCCCGGGCTGGTGCCATGCACCCCGCTGGGCAGTCTGATGCTGCTTAAGGACCGGCTCGGCGATCTGTCGGGGCTTAACGCGGTAGTGATCGGGCGGTCGATCCTGGTGGGCAAGCCAATGGCGCAATTGCTGCTGCGCGAAAGCTGCACAGTGACCATCGCCCACAGCCGCACCCGCGATTTGCCCGGTGTGGTGCGCCGCGCCGATATCGTGGTCGCCGCGGTGGGCCGCGCGGCGATGATCAAAGGTGACTGGCTGAAACCCGGCGCGACAGTGATCGACGTCGGGATTAACCGACTGGCTCCGGCGGACGGCGCGGGCAAGGGCAAGCTGGTCGGCGATGTCGCTTATGCCGAAGCGCTTGATGTGGCCGGCGCAATTACTCCGGTGCCGGGCGGGGTCGGGCCGATGACCATCGCGGTGCTGCTGCGCAACACGCTGGTCGCGGCGCACCGCAATGCCGGGGTAGCGCTGGCTGAAGCCGCCTTGTGAGGCGCGCGATGCGCGTTGCGGTGCTGCTGGCGTTGTCGCTGGCGTTGTCGCTCCCGGGCGCTTTGCTGGCCGCGTCGGATGCGCCCGGAACCGCGCTGGTCGCCGCCGACAAGGCCGCTGCAGCGGCGGCGCAAGCACAGGGCGAATGGACTGCGGCGCGCGGGTATGCGGCCAGCGGAGCGGAGATGTTTGCACCGCGCCGCGTGCTCATTGCAGACTATGCCCGCGGTCGCATGGACCCGCCGATTGCCCAGCGCTGGGCGGCCGAGCAAGCCTGGCTGTCGTGCGATGGCACCGCCGGGGTCACCGCGGGCCGGTGGTGGCAACCTGGCTCGCGGCGCAAAGGCTGGTATGCGGCGGTCTGGGTGAAACTGCGCGATGGCCGGTTCAAGCTGTTGCTGCGCCGCACCGCTGCGCAGCCGATCAAGTTTCTGACCAGGCCCGGGCTGACCGGCGCCCGCGCCACCTGCACCGGCCAGCCCGGGCTGCCGCTGAGCGCGCCCGAGGTTGGTGCCGACCTGAAACTGGGCGCTGCGCGCGATCAGACGCTGATCTGGTCATCTTCGGTCAATCCCGAAGGCGCAGTCCGCCTGGTGGTTTCGCTGTGGGATGGGGTGCGCCACGTACCGGTGCTGGCCGATCCCGCAACGCGATCTAACCCGCGCTAGCCACGCTTGGCCGGGCGGCCTAACGTGCTGGCCATGAACAAACCGATTCTTCCTTTGGCCAGCTTCGCCATCGCCCTTGCTTTGGTATGCAGCCCGGCGCTCGGCCGCGACCGGCGCGACAACCGTGATGGCAATGGCAATGCCAACCCCAGCGCGGTGATCGCCACAGAGGTCGGGTTTGCGCAACTGGCGCAGGCCAAGGGGCAATGGACCGCGTTTCGCACCACCGCGGCGAAGGATGCGGTGATGTTCGTGCCGCAAATGGCCTATGCGCAGGCTTTCCTTAACGGCAAGCCAGATCCGGCCGCAACGGTCAAATGGCAGCCGCATCAGGTCTGGTCGAGCTGCGATGGCTCGCTCGCGGTAACGCGCGGCGGCTGGCAAGCACCCGATGGCACCACCGGCTATTTCACCACCGTGTGGCAACGCCAGAAGAACCTTGGTTACAAATGGGTGCTCGATCAGGCCGAGCCGTTGCCCATGCCGCTCGATGCGCCCGAGATGATCAGCGCCAAAGTGGCTGACTGCCCCGCCGGTTACCGCCCCGAACGCGCCGCCAAGCCCAAGGATTTTAAGGGTAACCTGCCCACTCTCGATCCGGCGCACCGCGCCGGACGCGCGCTTGATGGGACGATGAACTGGGATGTCAGCGTTGCGCCCACCGGCGCGCGGCGCTTTGTACTGACCATGACCAGCGGCGGTCAGGCCGTGACCGTGCAGGACTTGCAAGTCGAGGCTCCGGGTAAATAGGCTTGTCCAGATAGTGCTGCTCGACTTGTTCTTTTCGGCGTTTGTCACGCTGTTCGTGGTGATTGATCCGCCCGGCTGCGCGCCGATCTACGCCGGGTTAGTCAAAGGCGCGAGCCACAAGCAAGCGCTGGCGATGGCACTGCGCGCCTGCGTAATCGCAACGCTTATTCTGGTGGTATTCGCGCTGTTCGGCGAAAATCTGCTCGGCGCGCTGCATATCGAATTGAATTCGTTCCGGATCGCCGGGGGCATCATGCTGTTCCTGATCGCGCTCGACATGGTATTCGAAAAGCGCACGCAGCGCCGCGAAGAGCGCGCCGACAAGATCATGGCGGCCAACCAGCAGACCCCCGAAGTCGAAGACGTCTCGGTCTTTCCGATGGCGATGCCGATGATCGCCGGGCCCGGCTCGATTGCCACGATCATGCTGCTGACCCAGCGCGCGCAAGGCACCACCGAAACGCTGGTGGTGCTGGCCGCATTGGCGGCGGTGATGCTGCTGACACTGGCCGCTCTCGCCGCTGCCGGGCCGTTGATGAAGTTGCTCGGCACCCGCGTCGAGGCGGTCATCACCCGGCTGCTCGGCGTGCTGCTGGCGGCGCTGGCGGCGCAATATGTCATCGATGGGCTGAAAGCGGTTCTGGCTACAACCTAGCGCTGCAGCCGCCGCACCTCGCACAGCACAAATTGCCCGCCGATCTTCTTGTGATAATACAGCGTGAGTCCGTCGGCCGATAGGCTCGGTGCCTCGACATGGCCGGAGATACCGGCAACCGGCTGCGGCGTAGCGAATGGTTGGTCCGGACCGCGGCGCGCGGCGCGCAGGATCACCGGCTGCGGGTCTGCCATATCGGCCACCCGGGTAAAGAACAGCTCGCGCCCATCGCGTGAAATCGCCGCTGCGTAGTTGAGCGCGCCCTGATTGATCCGGGCGAGCAGGGTATCGCTGGCGGGATCGTAAACGTAACCCGGCCCGCTCTTGCGGGCCAGCACGATCCTGGCGCTGTCGGGAAAAGGCTTGCCGCTGAACCGGCCTTCGCTGACCCACAGCGACTGGCCGTCCCACGTAACCTCGGCGTCGAACTGGACGATACCGGGCACCCGCGGCGAAATGCCCGCGACCAGCTGGGGCACCGCTCGCCCGCCATTGCCCGCGCCATAGAGCGTCGACAGGGTTTGCCCGTAGCTGCGCAGCGAAACGAAATAAAGCGTACCCGCGCGATCGAGGCTGGGCACGCCGTCGAGCATCTTGCTGTTGGTTGGCGTAATCGCTTCGGGCTTGGCGAAGCTGCCATTGGGCAGTCGTCTGGCGCTGAACAGATCGGTATCGGCGCCCGGTGCATTGCTTGAATTGAACAGCAATGCTCCGCCATCAGGGACAATGAACGGTTCCATCGCATCGCCCCGATAACCGGGTAACTGGATGATCCGTTCGCCGGAAAAGGCCTGGTAAGGCGGCGTTGCGGATGAGGGCGGCAGGGCCGTGGGTGCGGATGCCAGCAAACCCACGGCCCCGAGCAGACCCGCAGCGATAACCGCCACAAGCACCGCCCGGCGTTCGATCACTGCAACGTCACCCGGCCATCGTCGCTGTCGCGCCGGCCGAAGAACTGCATCAGCTGGACCAGCAACTCGCACCGCGCACCCAGCCCATCGGCTTCGAGCAGCGCTTGCTTGGCAGCGGCGTCGAACGGGGCGATCTGGCTGACCCCGTCGATCAGCGATTCGTCGTCAAGCCGGGCAACCGCGTCCCAGTCGACCGCATAACCCTGCGCATCAGCAAAGCGCCGCGCTTCGCGCTCGAAACCGGCGCGTTTGACCGCAGCGAGCGCAGGCTCGTCTTCCTCGGCCAGCAATTCGGCTTCGATCTGGCGGAACGGGGTGGTGACATCAAGCTCGTGCAGCACCCGGAACCGCGCCGAACCTTCGAGCACCAGATTGAACCGGCCGTCATCCAGCGCTTCGAATTCGCCGATCTTGCCAAGACAGCCCACGCTGTAAAGCGGTGCTTTTTCATCCGGCCCCGGTGGCTTCGGGCCGATCCGCGGCTGGATCATGCCGATCAAGCTGTCGCGGGCCAGCGCGTCCATGATCAGCGCCTTGTAGCGCGGCTCAAAAATGTGCAGCGGCAATTGCAACCCGGGGAACAGGATGGTCCCCGGCAACGGAAAGATCGAGACGCGCAAGACCCCGCGCTCAGCCGAACAGCAGCAGCGACAGCCGCCGCCGCTGCGCGGAAACCCACGGGTCTTCCAGTCCAACCGCAGCGAAAATCTGCAGCAGCTTGGCTTTGGCCGCGCCGTCGCTCCACTCGCGGTCCTCGCCGATCATCGCCAGCAGCGCTGCGGCGGCATCGTCGCGTTCGCCCGCCGCAAACGCGGCTTCGGCATAAGCCAACCGCGCGGCCATATTTTCGGGCGCGGTCGCGGCAGCTTTCAGCGCCGCCAGTTCGCCGTCACCGGGCTTGTTCTTCGCCAGCGCGAGCGCGGACTTCGCCCGGGCAACTTCGGGGTCCGCCGCCAGCTCGAGCGGGACTGCGCCGGCCACCGCTTCGGCTTCGCTGAACTCGCCAAGCAGTGCCAGCGCGCGGATCAACCCGCCATGCGCCGCTCCGCTGAGCGGATCGATTTCCATGATCTGCGCAAAAATCGACGCCGCGCGGTCAGCTTCGCCTTGGCCCAGGACCTCCTCGGCCATTGCCAGCAGCGGGACAATGTCGGTCGGCGCGGCGCTGCCGGGCTGCACCGGCAGCTTGGCCAGCAGTTGGTCGAGCTGCGCCTTGATCTCGCTCTCGCCGCGCGCCTGCGTCAGATCGGCAACTGGTTGTCCCTGGAAGATTGCGTATACCGTCGGGATCGAGCGGACTTGAAACTGCTGTGCAATGAACGGCTCTTCGTCGACGTTTACCTTGGCCAGCAGCACACCCTTGTCGGCATATTCGGCGGCTATCTTCTCAAGCGTCGGGGTCAGCGCCTTGCACGGCCCGCACCATTCGGCCCAGAAATCGAGCACCACCAGCGACGTCATCGACGGCTCGATCACATTGGTGCGGAACCGGTCGACCGCTTGCTGTTCATCTATATTGAGGCCGAGGCTTGCCACGCGGTGCTCCGTAAATGGGAAATGTCTGGCCCCAATTTGGGCCTTTGTCGCCATTTGCCAAGGGATAAAGCGCGATTGCTGCGCGCCCGCACTTTTACCGCGGCCAGCCCGTTTTTATGCTTGGCAAGCGGTGGACCCAATGCTAACCGCCCGCCTCTCCTTGGCCTGTCGCAGATTTTGCAGCAGGTGCGGACGTTCAGAGCGGGCGTAGCTCAGAGGTAGAGCACAACCTTGCCAAGGTTGGGGTCGAGGGTTCGAATCCCTTCGCCCGCTCCAAAAAAATTCCCATTGCTGCGGTTGCCCATTGCTGCGGTTGCCCATTGCTGCGGTTGATTGCATGGTCCGGGCGCGATTTGCGCTTGGTGTTTGCAGTTCGTTTCGGGGTGCTGCGCGCCGCCAGCGCTTGAC
>JANMCG010000001.1:0-9957 GCA_031361075.1 Novosphingobium sp.
GGCGCGCCGCGCGGGGCCATGATGTCAATCGCATCGTGAACCCGCAGGCCGCCCTCGCGGGCCTGGGTGAAAGTATCGCTCAGCTGGCTGGCCACCACCCCCTGCACCGGAATGATCAGCGACTGACCTGACGGGCTCGCAAAGGGCGCAGACGCCGGCACCCGTGCAACAACTCGCGATGTGCCGGGCGGCCCGGCGGTGAGCGGCGGATCAAAGCCAGCTTCGGGCGCACCCGCCATGCTCGGCAGCGCAGCCTGCGGCACGTCGGTTTGCGGCGGGGTGCCGCTCCACCAATACAGTCCCGCCCCGGCCCACAGCAGCGACGTCACCAGAAACGTCCCGGCAATCAACCGAAGGCGGGTTTGCCACAGCACCGGATTACGCAGTGAAGCTGACTTTTGTTTTCACCGAAACCATCTGCGCCAGCCGCGCGACATCCCAATTGGTCAGCCTGACACAGCCGTGGCTTTCGGCGCGGCCGATTGTTTCAGGATGCGGGGTACCGTGAATGCCGTAATGCTCCTTGGTCAGATCGATCCAGACGACACCGACCGGCCCATTCGGCCCGGCGGGCAAGGTCGCCTTCTCGCCGCCCGGCTTGGCGTCCCAGAACAACTTGGGATTGTAGTTGAATTTCGGATTGTGCCCAACCCCGGTGATCCCCCAATCGCCCAGCGGCAAAGGATCATGGGTGGACCCCATCGTCGCGGTATAGACTGCGACCAGCTTGTCGGTCGCGTCATAGGCTTTGAGAGTACCTTTGGATTTGCTAACCACGATCTTCGCGGCTTTGGGCTGCTCGCTGCCTACGCCGAGCATGGCCAGCGTGGTTTGCCAAGCCGCGTCGCTGTTACTGCCCGCCGCGATCGCATCGCCGCCAACGTTGGGAACGCGGATTTGCTGGCCGGCACTGAAGGTTGATACGGGCGCTGCGGTTGCGCCAGCTTCGGGCGTGGGTGTCGGGCTTGCGGTCGGGCTTTGAACCGGCGCTGATCCAGCAGCAATCTTTGGCGAACCGGCCGGAATACCGCCGGGGTTAAGCAGCTTGAGCGTTGCGACGGTGGTGTGGAACCGCTCGGCCAGCTTCTCGTCAAGCGTTTCATAATTCAGCGCGGTAAGCTTGGCCTGCTCTTCGGGGCCTTTGGGAATTTTGACGAACGGGCCAGCGGCAAACTCAGCGGGAATCGTTACCACCCGCGTGGCCGGGATCGCCTGGTATTGGGTCAGAGCAGCTTTGGTGGCGGCATCAAGCTGCCCGGATACCGTCAGCGCGTTGGCTTCCTGAAAGCCCGCAATCGCGTTGCGGGTTGAAAGCCCAGACTTGCCATCGACCACCCCGGGCGTGAACCCAAGCCGGTCAAGCACCACTTGCGCCTGCATTACCGGGCGCGGATCGCTATCGGGGATTGCTGACGCGTCGGCGGTGCCATCATGCGCGGCCAGCGGATCGGCCGCTGGGGCGGGCTGGGTGGCTTGCGCCATGGGCGCTGGCGGGACTTGCGTGGCGTCTGCAGCGGGCGGAGTGCCATCGCTGACCTTGCACGCGGCGAGCGACATCAGCAGCGGCAAGGCAAAATAAATCGGACGCATTGGTTGGGCTCCCATGGGCAAGCGTCTGGCCGCTCGCGCCTTCAACCAACCAAACGCGTCAGTGCCGATTAGGCTCCCGTTGCGGCGACATCAGCCGCGACCGCCGCGGCAATAGCGGCAGAGAATGCCTGCACCGCCAACGCTTCATCGCCGTTCCACACCGCGCCTGACACTGCCAGGAAATCGGCCCCGGCGCTGACCAGTGGCGCGCAGTTGGCCGGTGTAATCCCGCCAATCGCGACGCACGGCAATTCGAAGATGCCTTGCCACCACGACAGCAGCTCAAGCTCGGCACGGTGATCGGTGACCTTGGTGGTGCTGGGGAAGAACGCGCCGAACGCCACGTAATCGGCTCCGACATCGCCCGCATCCATCGCCAGATGGCGGCTGGCGTGGCAAGTTACCCCGATCTGCGCCTCGCGCCCCAGCGCCTCACGCGCTTCGGCCACGCTGCCATCAGATTGACCCAGATGCACGCCATCCGCGCCAAGCCGCTTGGCCAGGCCAATCGCGTCGTTGACAATAAAGGTCACATCGCGGGCAGCGCACAGTTCCTGTAACGGCTCGGCCAGCCGCGCCGCGGCGTGTTCATCCAGCCCTTTGACGCGAAACTGGAATGCCGCAACCGGCGCAGCGTCAAGCGCCCGCGCGAGCCGGCCGGGAAAGGCGCCCGAAACATCGAGCGGCGAAATCAGGTAAAGCTGGCAATCGGACATCGCCGCCCCTTAACCTGCTAGGCTGCCCGCGCCAAGCGTTCGGGACGTGTTCATCTACGGCGCGTTAATTGTGAACAATGTTGAAGCAACTTATCCCACTGGCCCTGACCGGCCTGACGCTTACCGGCTGCGTTACCACCCGCAGCAATGACGATGGCTCGGTCGATGCGCGGCTTGGCCAGACCGTCAACCTCGGCGGCCCGAAAGTAACCGCGCTGGCGGTGCTCGAAGACAGCCGTTGCCCAATGGAAGCGCGCTGTATCTGGGCCGGGCGCGTCCGGCTCAGCGTGCGGGTGACCACCGGTGCCGGGGCAATGGTGCAAGAACTGGCCAGCGACAAGCCGCTGCAGGTTGCCGATGGCCAACTCGAAATTGCCGGCGTGATGCCGCCGCGCAGTGTGCGCGGACCGATCAAGCCGCGCGATTACCGCTTCTCGTTCAAATTCAGCGGCGGACTTTAAGCCGTTTTGACGGTCGACCCGGTGTAGATTTCAGCGATTGCACCGCCCAGCGCAGCATCGAATTCGGCATCGCTCATCTGGACGCGCAAGTCCTGCAACAGCGCGCGGCTGAAGCTGGCGATGATGCCCTTGTTCTTGGCGAGTTCAGCGCAAGCTTCGGGACGCTCATAGCCGCCTGACAGCGCCACGACGCGCAGCACCCTGGGGTGGCTGGTCAGCGCATCGAACGTGCCCGGCACCACCGGCAGTGACAGCTTGAGCATGACCTGCTGGTCCATCCCGTCCAGCGCCTTGAGCAATTCAGCCAGCAGGATGGTGTCGCATCCAGCGCGGGTGGCGCTCTTGATGTTGATCTCGGGCTCGAGCATCGGCATCATGCCGTGGGCGAGGACCTGGCGGCCGACCTCGAACTGCTGCGCCACGATTGCCGCGATCCCGGCCTGATCGGCGGAATTGATCACCGAGCGCTCCTTGGTGCCATACACGCCGAGCGCTTTCGAACGGACCAGCAGCGCATCCAGATCGGGCATCGGCTTCATCAGCTGGACGCCATGCGCCTCGTCCTCCAAGCCCTTGTCGATCTTGATAAACGGAACGATGCCTTTGGCGATCAGTGCGGCGGGAACCGTCGTGCCATCGACACTGCCATCCATCGTCCGCTCGAACAGGATCGCGCCGAGAACCTTGTCGCCGTTGAACACGCTCGAGCGAATTATCCGGCTGCGCATTTCGTGAATGAGGCCATACATCCCGGCCTCGTCCGACCAAGCACCAGCCTCGATGCCGTATCCCGCCAAGGCCTTGGGGGTTGACCCGCCTGACTGGTCGAGCGCGGCGATAAAGCCTTTGCCCGCGGCAATCTTGGCGGTCATTTCGGCACTGTTCATGGCTGGGTTCCCTGCATCCACATACGTATGTAAGCCGCGCCCATAGCCGCCATGCTGCAATGCCGCAAGACCATGACCGGCGGTTAAATCAGGCTTGGGAGAGCGCCTTTACCCCTGGCAGTTGCTTGCCTTCCATCCATTCGAGGAAGGCCCCGCCGGCGGTCGAAACATAGCTGAACTGCGCCGTTACGCCGGCTTGATTGAGCGCGGCAACGGTATCGCCGCCGCCCGCCACGGATACCAAGGCGCCTTCGCTGGTCAGCGCAGCAGCACTCTTGGCCAAGGCTACGGTAGCGGTGTCGAACGGCGGGGTTTCAAACGCGCCGAGCGGTCCATTCCAGACCAGCGTGCGGCAGGTTTTGAGCACATCGGCCAGTGCCTCGGTCGCTTGCGGCCCGATGTCGAGGATCATCTCGTCGGCGGCGACTTCGTGGACGTTGCAGGTGCGCAGGCTTGGCGGGTTGGCGGCAAATTCCTTCGCCACCACCACGTCGTACGGCAGGTGCACCGTGCAACCGGCCTTGTCCGCCGCCGCCATGATTGCTTCGGCAGTCGCCGCCAGATCGTGCTCGCACAGCGACTTGCCGACATTGACCCCGCGCGCGGCGAGGAAGGTGTTGGCCATGCCGCCGCCAATGATCAGGTGATCGACCTTGGCCACCAGATGCGACAGCACATCGAGCTTGGATGAAACCTTGGCCCCGCCGACCACCGCCGCGACCGGGCGTTCGGGATTGCCCAGCGCCTGTTCGAGCGCGGTCAGTTCAGCTTCCATCGCGCGGCCAGCATAGGCTGGCAGCACATGTGCCAAGCCTTCGGTGCTGGCATGCGCGCGGTGCGCGGCGGAGAACGCATCGTTGACATAGAAATCTGCATTGGCCGCCATCGCTGCCACCAGCGCCGGATCGTTGGTTTCCTCGCCCTTCCAGAACCGGGTATTTTCGAGCAGTGCGATATCGCCCGGCTGGAGGATTCCGATCGACTGGGCCACCACCGTCCCGGTAATCTCGGGCACGAACATCACTTCGCGCCCCAGCACATGCTGGACTGCATCAAGCGTCATCGAGACCGACAGGGTTGAGACTTTCTCACCCTTGGGCCGCCCGAAGTGCGCCAACAGCAGCACCTTGGCCCCCCGGTCGGCGAGTTCGAGGATAGTCGGCGCGCAGGCGCGAACGCGGGTGTCATCGGTCACCACTGCTTCGGCCATCGGCAAGTTGAGATCGACCCGCACGAGGGCGACCTTGCCGGTCAGATCGGCGGGAAGATCATCGAGGGTCTTGAAACTGGTCATCGTTGACTCCTTAGTCCCCCACTCGCTTGCTGGAGGGGATAGGGGCGGGTGAGTCAAGCGTGACGCTGTCTAGGCCACTGACCCACCCCCTAGCCCTCCCGCAAGCGGGATGGGGAAGCACTAAAGCAGCTTGCCCATCGCGCCGGCGGTGTCGACCATGCGGTTGGAGAAGCCCCATTCGTTGTCGTACCAGCTGAGCACCCGGACCAGCTTGCCGTCGATTACCGTGGTCTCAAGGCTGTCGATGGTCGAGCTTGCGGCATCGCCGTTGTAGTCGATCGACACCAGCGGCTCGTCCGAATAGGCCAGAACACCCTTCATTGCGCCCTCGCTGGCGGCCTTGAGCAGCGCGTTGACCTCATCCTTGGTGGTGTCGCGCTTGGGCGTGAAGGTCAGGTCGACCACCGAGACATTCGGGGTCGGCACGCGGATCGCCGAGCCATCGAGCTTGCCCTTGAGTTCGGGCAAAACTTCGCCAACCGCACGCGCCGCGCCGGTGGTGGTGGGGATCATGCTCATCCCTGCAGCGCGCGCGCGGCGCGGGTCTTCGTGGATCTGGTCGAGGATCTTCTGGTCGTTGGTATAAGCGTGGATCGTGGTCATCAGCCCGCGCTCGATCCCGATCGCATCGTTAAGCACCTTGGCGAACGGCGCGAGACAGTTGGTGGTGCACGAGGCGTTGGAGACGATCACGTGTTCGGCGGTCAACTTTTCGTGGTTCACGCCAAACACCACGGTCAGATCCACGCCCTTGCCCGGCGCAGAGATCAACACGCGCTTGGCCCCGGCGGCAAGGTGCTTTTCGCAGCTCGCACGGTCAGTGAAGAAGCCGGTGCATTCAAGCGCAATGTCGATGCCGTTCTTGCCATGCGGCAAGTTGGCCGGATCACGCTCGGCAGTCACCTGCACGCGCTTGCCGTTGATGACGAGGTCAGTGCCGTCAACCTCGACCGTGCCTTCGAACGCGCCGTGAACCGAATCGCGCTTGAACAGCAGCGCGTTGGCCTCCGCCGAGGCGAGGTCATTGATCGACACCAGTTCGAGCCCGCAATCGGGCCGCGCGAGAATAGCCCGCGCCACATTGCGCCCGATGCGCCCGAAACCGTTGATCGCAACCTTGATCGCCATGGCGATAAACCTCCTGTTAGCGGCCTAGCTTGGCCTTGATCTGTGCAACGATAGCCTCAGCCGTCAGGCCGAAATGCTTGAACAATTCTTCTGCCGGAGCCGACAGTCCGAAACTGTCTATCCCGATGTTGAGCCCGTCGCGTCCGGTCCATTTATGCCAGCCAAACGTGGTCCCCGCTTCAACCGAGACGGTCAGCAGATCGCGCGGGATCAACGAACCCTGGTAAATCTCGTCCTGCGCTTCGAACAGTTCCCAGCACGGCATCGAGACGACGTCGGCGCCAATCCCGTCAGCTTCGAGCGACTTGGCCGCGGCGACCGCAAGCTGCACTTCCGAACCGGTGGCGAGTAATACGACCTGCTTGGCGGCGGTGGCCGAGACGAGCCGGTACGCCCCCTTCGCGCTGCGGTTCTGGTCGGCATCGCCGCGCAGTGCGGGCAGGTTCTGGCGGGTCAGCGCAAGCGCACTCGGCCCATCCTTGCGCTGGATGGCGAGTTCCCAGCACTCGGCGGTTTCCATCGCATCGGCCGGGCGCATCACCCACAGTTGCGGAATTGCGCGTAGCGAAGCGACGTGTTCGATCGGCTGGTGCGTGGGGCCGTCTTCGCCCAGGCCGATGCTGTCATGGGTCAGCACGAAGATCGAGCGTGCCTGTTGCAGCGCCGCCAGCCGGATCGCATTGCGGCAATAGTCGGAGAAGACGAGAAAAGTGCCGCCGTAAGGCACAATCCCGCCGTGCAACGCCATGCCGTTGATTGCCGCGGCCATGCCGAATTCGCGGATGCCGTAATAGACATAGCGGCCCGCATAGTCGGTATGATCGAGCGGCGGGGTCGAGGCGGTCTTGGTGTTGTTCGATCCGGTCAGATCAGCCGAACCACCGATCATCGCCGGCACCGCAGCGGTCAGCACCGTCAGCGCGTTCTCGCTCGATTTACGGGTGGCAAGATTGGGCATGTCGGCGGCGAGCTTGGCGCGGTAATCGTGCCAGCCGGTGAGCGCAGGCAGTTCGCCCGCCATGCGCGCTGAAAACTCGTCACCGCGCGGCGCTGCTGCCAGCCGCTCGCTCCACTTGCCGTGCGCAGCGGCACCCTTGGCTCCAAGCGAACGCCAGTCGGCCAGGATGTCGCCGGGAATTTCAAACGGCGGCGCAGTCCAGCCAAGCACCTTGCGCGCTTTGGCGATTTCATCCGCGCCCAGCGGGCTGCCGTGAACATTGTGCGTGCCCTGCTTGTCGGGCGCGCCCTTGCCGATGATCGTCTTGCACGCGATCAGCGAGGGACGCGGGTCTTTCTTCGCAGCCGCCAGAGCCTTGCTGATATCGGCATAGTCATGCCCGTCGCACGCCACTGTGTGCCAACCGGTCGCAGCATACCGCGCCAGCATATCCTCGCAGGTCGATAGCGAAGTGCCGCCGTCGATGGTGATCGAATTGTGATCCCACAACACGTTGAGGCGGCCTAGCTGCAGGTTACCCGCCAGCCCGATTGCCTCGTGGTTGATCCCTTCCATCAGGCAGCCATCGCCCGCCACCACCCAGGTCTGATGATCGACCAGTTCGGCGCCGAACTCGGCATTGAGGTGGCATTCGGCAATCGCCATGCCAACCGCCATTGCCAGTCCTTGCCCCAACGGACCCGTCGTTGCTTCAGCGCCGTCGAGCTCGATATTTTCCGGATGCCCGGCGCAAACCGAGTGCAATTGGCGGAAATTCGCAATGTCGGTGATCGTCGGCGATTGGTAGCCGGTGAGATAAAGCAGCGAATAAAGCAGCATCGAACCGTGCCCGGCGGACAGCACGAAGCGGTCGCGGTCAGGCCACCTGGGCGCGGCGGGATCGAATTCGAGTTGCTCGGCAAACAGCACTGTCGCCACATCGGCCATGCCCATCGGCATGCCTGGATGGCCCGAATTGGCTTTTTCGACCGCGTCCATCGAAAGCGCGCGGATGGCATTGGCCATGGCTGCATAGCGGGCACTATCAAGGCTCATCGGCGTAGGCTCCCGAAACAGGGCTGGACTGCGGCGGCGATTCGGCGCGGGGTCTTCTTTGCCAAGCCGCGCCGTCCCGTCAAGGCGCGCGCTGGGGCTCAGTTTTACCAAACGGTGGGAAATGCTGCGCGCAACGCTTTGCCAAGGCGCGCAATTGCGCTAGCAACCCGGCTATGGAGGCGGACCCCAGCAAGACTGCAATCGGACGGATCGAGGCCGCGCTGGCGCGGATCGAAGCCGTGACGACCAAACCGGGCGGCGCGGATGCCGAACTGGCCGCGCTGCGCGCCCGCCATGCCGCCTTGCGCGCGGCGGTGCAGGGATCGCTGCACGAACTCGACCAGCTGATCGAAGGCGCGCAAGGATGACCCCGCGATGAGCAATGTCACGCTGCATATCGGCGGCCGCAATTACACCGTCGCGTGCGCGGCGGGCGAAGAGGCACATGTTAGCGGCTTGGGCGAACTGATCGACGGCAAGGTCCGCGATCTTGCTGCGGCCGGACACAACGAAGTGCGGATCCTGTTGTTCGCCGCGCTGTTGCTGGCTGACGAGCTGCACGAAGCGCGCAAATCCGGCGCTGGCGCAGCCCCGCACAACGATCACAGCGCGCCTGACCATGCGGCCGCGCTGGAGGCACTGGCCATCCGGCTTGAAAAGTATGCCGATACCCTTGAGCGCTAGCCGCAAAGCGCCTATCTAGAGGCGGACGGGTACTGCCCGGTGCGAGCCTTTGAAAATCCCTGAGGCTATAAGTAAAATCCTTGGGGGCTGTCCCTGGTCAGATCTTGGTCTGGCACACACGGTTCCCACCTGACGTGACGCGTCAGAGGATTTCCTGGCAACGGCCCATGGTGGTCCCGTCACCCATTCTTCCTGCAAAAGGCGCAGCGCGTGAATGATAAGCAAGCCTTGCGCACGCATCTGCGTGAGCGCCGTGCCGAGCATGACGCGGCAATCCCGGCCGCCTTGCGCGCGCTGTTATTCCACCGCCCGCCAGCGGCGCTGCTGGGGCTGGTGCCCGATGGCGCAGTGATCAGCGTTTATTACCCGATCCCTGGCGAAGCATCGCCGCTTGGCTATGCGCGCTGGTTTGCCGAGCATGGCTACCGCGTTGCGCTGCCGTGGTTTGCCGCACGCGGCAGCGCGATGGAGTTGAGGCTGTGGGACAACCCGCTTGATGACACGGCGCTGGTGCCCGATCCCTATGGCGCGATGCAGCCGCCGGCTGATGCCGCACCGGTATCGGCTGCGGTGGCAATTGTGCCGCTGCTGGGCTTCACCGCCCAAGGAGAGCGGCTGGGCCAGGGCGGCGGGCACTATGACCGGCTGCTCGCCGCGCAGCCCGATCTGGTCGCCATCGGGCTTGCGTGGGATTGCCAACTGGTCGATGCGCTGCCGCTCGAAGCACACGATCGCCGTCTGGGCGCTGTGATCACCCCTACCCGCTTTTACGGACCGTTCTGATGCGCACCGAGCCAACCTGGCGAATTCCGTTTGGCATTCTGGCGCTGCTGGTGGCGCTGCTGGTCTATTGCATCGCGATCGCGCGGTTTGCCGCGCCGTGGTTCGAGAACTGGCCCGCCCTGGCGCAGGTGCCGGTTTACGTCCTGCTTGGGGTGGTCTGGCTGTTGCCGCTCAAACGCTTTATGATCTGGATGGAAACCGGGCGCTGGGGCTGACTGCCACCGGGTTTAACCCGGCGCGCACCCGCCGGGTACGCGGCCAATCGCAGCTCAGTTATTCAAAAAATTCCCCAAGTGGCGCGAGTGACGGGACTTGAACCCGCGACCTCCGGCGTGACAGGCCGGCACTCTAACCAACTGAGCTACACCCGCGTGCCGCTTGGGGAGCAGCGCCACTAGGCCAGCGCGCCGGGGCTGTCAAC
>JANMCG010000015.1:0-11894 GCA_031361075.1 Novosphingobium sp.
AACTTGCCACGCGGGACGGGATCGACATGCCGATCGTCATGGCGGTCGTCCGCCTGCTGCGCGGCGAAGTCCCGGCGCGGGACGCGGTCGCGCAGTTGCTGGCCAGGCCCCTTAAATCAGAGGGGCCGCTCAAAGCCCAAGGGCCGCAGGGATGAGCGCCGAAGAAACCGCCCAGCAGGACATCCAGGCACTGGCCAAAGGTGGACGGACCAATTTCTTCGGTTTCTTGCTGCGCCTTCTTGGCACCGCGCCGTTCCTGTTTATCGCCGGACGGCTTTACGGGGTCGAGGCGCTGGGGATTTACGCCTCGGCGGTGCTGATTGCCGAGCTGGCCGCGCAGCTGTGCGGGCTGGGCCAGCGCCGCGGCCTTGCTCAGCGGCTGGCCGAGGAAGGTCGCGATCCCGCGCACGCCGTGGCCGATGCGCTGCTGCTGACCTTGCTGCTGTCGGTGGCGGTGTCGGGACTGCTGTATCTGATCCCCGCACCGATGTTCCCCAGCGGACAGTTCAGCCGCTTTGACCGCCTGCTGCCGTTTGCGATCATCCCTAACGCGCTGACCGACATTATGCTCGCGGCGCTGGCCTATCGTTACAATGTCGCCGCCACGGTGCGCGCGCGCTCGCTGGTCGAACCGTGGGTGCAGACGCTGACCGCGATCGGGTTTCTGTGGTTGCTGCCAGAAGCTGGCCTGGCGCTGTCCTATCTCTTTTCAAAGATCGCCGCCTCGCTGTTCGCTGCCGTGCCGCTGGTGCGCAGTATCGGGCTGCCGCGCGGATGGCGGCCTTATCCTGCAAGGCTGCGCAAGCTGGCCGCGCAATCGGCGCCGCTGGCGGGGGCCGATCTGGTCGAGTGGGGTTCGCGGCGACTTGATCTGGCGATCCTTGGCTTTCTGACCACACCCACGGCTGTCGGGGTTTATTTCGCCGCGCAGCAGGTTGCGTCGTTGCCGCAAAAGCTCAAAACCAGTTTCGAGCCGATTTTGGGCCCGGTGATTACGCGGAACATCAAGGAAGGCAATTACGCTGCGATTGCGCATCAGGTCTGCCAAGTCGGGTTCTGGATCATCGCGGTGCAGGCCGGGATTGCGCTGGCGCTGGGCATTCCGGGGCCAAGCGTGATGGGCTTGCTCGGCAAGGATTTCATCGGCGGGACAGGCGCGCTGGGCTTTCTGCTCGCCGCCGAAGTGGTCGCAGCGACCGCCGTGGTCAGCGAAGCGGCGCTGGTTTATCTGGCGCGGGTGCCTAACCTGCTGATCTCGCTGGGCACCATTTCGCTGCAGGCGGTGCTGACCTTTGCCGGGATTGAGGTGGTCAAGCAGTTCGCCTTCAATGACAAGTTCAGCGCGGCGGCCGCCGCCGGATCGCTGGCAATATCGTTGGGCGTCGCCTCGTTGCTGAAGGCGCGGCTGCTGGCGCGGATCCTTAAATACCCGATCAACAACTGGCGCTGGCCGCTGGTGTGGGCAGCAGGCCCGGCGGTGGTAGTGGGCTGGGCGACGCAGCGGCTGCTGCCCAGCTGGGCGATACTGGCGGTGGGCGCGCCGGCAATCCTGCTGTCGTACGGGTTTGTCATCTGGCACAAGGGTTTTGGCCCCGAAGACCGGGTGCTGTTCCGCCGCAATGTTGGCGCGTGATGCTGGACTGATGGAGCAGGTGCGATGAACGATGCAATCGTGGCAATTGAAACCAACTGGCTGATCTATGGTGGGATCGCAGTGCTCGCGCTGCTGATCGCGTGGTGGCTGCTGGCGCGCGATAAGACCACACGGGACCGTGCATACCAGCCCGATGTGCTCGATGAAGGCCAAGGCCCGGCGGCGCGTAATCAGGCGCTGATCGATGCCGCCCCCGCTGCGCAGATCGTGATGCCGCCGGTGATGTCCGACGCTTTGGGTGGGCTGGGCGAGATCGTCGCCAAGGCGGCGCAGGATGAGGTTGCGCAAGCGCGCGTGGCGGAAGTGGTACCGCCGCCCCCTGCAACCATGCCGGACCGGCAACCTGAACCCGAAGTGCTGGCCGAACCAATAGCAATCCCCGAACTCGAAGAAGTGCCCTCGCCCGAGCAGACCCAACAAGAGGTGCAGACCCCCGATGCGGTGATCAGGGCCGAAGCCGCACCCGCACGTGTCGAGCCGGTGGTTGCGGCAGTGCCATCAGTCCCGGCAGCCAGAGATGACTTGTCAAAAATCAAGGGGCTTGGACCCAAGCTGCAGCAGTTGCTGCCCGGGCTCGGCCTTAGCACCTATGCCCAGATTGCCGCCTTGAGCGAAGCAGACCTGGCGGCGCTCGATCCCAAACTGGGCCCCTTCGCCGGCCGGCCCGCGCGCGATGGCTGGGTCGAACAGGCCACATACCTGGCAGTGGGCGACGTGGCGGGGTTTGAAGCGCAGTTCGGGAAGGTTTAAGCGGCGCGCTTTTGCACCGATAGCTCAAGACCGAGAGCATTAAGGACTGCAAGAAGCGTTTCCAATGTGGGATTGCCGTTCTCGGAAAGCGCATTGTAAAGGGCTTGGCGACCAAGACCCGACTTCTTCGCAATCTCGGTCATTCCCTTTGATCGGGCGACGTCACCGAGCGCCGAGGCGATGTGCTTAGGATCGTTCCCTTCCATCGCCGCCTCAAGATAATACAGGATATCCTCCTCGTTTTCGAGGTAGTTGGCGGGGTCAAAGGGGGTCAACTTCAATGCCATCGTCAGCATCCTTGGCAAGTCGCTTGGCCTTTGCAATATCGCGGCTTTGCGAACTCTTGTCTCCGCCGGTTAGCAGGATGATGAGCATACCATCCCGCCATATGTAGTAGATACGATAGCCAGACCCGAAACGCAGGCGAAGTTCCTGCATATCGCCACCAACGGACTTCGTATCCCCGGCATTGCCGCTGGCGAGGCGTCCTAACCGGTCGTCGATCCTGAGGCGGGCTTTGCGATCACGCAAGCCATCAAGCCAATCGCGAACTGCCCCGTCTGGACAATATCGACGTGTCCTTTATGAAGGACGCAAAACCCGCTCATGCTGAGCTTGTCGAAGCACTGCCTTCTTTTTCTGCGGAGTGTGTGGGGCCTCAAGAACAAGAACAATGCTTCGACAAGCTCAGCATGAGCGGATTGGGGGTTCGTTTGAGCGCGGCCTTTTTAACGCCCCCACTTAGTCTTCCCCTGCCGCCCGAACCGACCCTTGCGCGTCCCCGGTTTGCCCTCATTGCTCCGTCCGACAATCGGTGCGCGCTTGTCGCCGTCTGGTATCCCGAGCTCGTCCGCTTCGAGCTTGCGGATTTCGTCGCGCAGGCGGCCGGCTTCTTCGAATTCCAGGTCCGCTGCGGCATTGCGCATCTTCTTTTCCAGATCCTCGATGTACCCGCGCAGATTATGCCCGACGAGGTTGTTTGCGCCCTCGGCATCGATCTCGACCAGTACGCCGTCGCGGCTGGCGGTGTCGGCGACGATGTTGTGGATGTCACGCTTGATGCTTTCCGGTGTGATGCCGTGTTCGATGTTATACGCGTGCTGCTTGTCACGGCGGCGGTCGGTTTCGGCGATCGCGCGTTCCATGCTGCCGGTGACGCGGTCGGCGTATAGGATCACCCGGCCATCGACATTGCGCGCGGCGCGGCCGATGGTCTGGATCAGCGAGGTCTCGCTGCGCAGGAAGCCTTCCTTGTCCGCATCGAGGATCGCCACCAGCCCGCATTCGGGAATGTCGAGCCCCTCGCGCAGCAGGTTGATGCCGACCAGCACGTCGTACACCCCCAGCCGCAGGTCGCGGATCAGTTCGATGCGCTCGAGTGTTTCGACATCGGAGTGCATGTAGCGCACGCGCAGCCCGGCCTCGTGCATGAACTCGGTCAAGTCCTCGGACATCCGCTTGGTCAGCGTGGTGACCAGCGTACGGTAGCCCGCCAGCGCCACCTTGCGGCACTCCTCGATGCAATCCTGAACCTGGTCCTCGACCGGACGGATTTCCACTGGCGGATCGATCAGCCCGGTGGGCCGGATTACCTGTTCGGCAAACACGCCCCCGCTCTGCTCCATTTCCCACCCGCCCGGCGTGGCCGAAACCGCGACGGTCTGCGGGCGCATCGCGTCCCATTCGTTGAATCGCAGCGGGCGATTGTCGATGCAGCTGGGCAAACGGAAACCGTATTCGGCGAGCGTGATCTTGCGGCGGTGATCGCCTTTGCTCATCGCGCCGATCTGCGGCACGGTCTGGTGGCTTTCATCGACGAACAGCAGCGCGTTATCGGGCAGGTATTCGAACAGGGTCGGCGGCGGTTCACCCGGCAAGCGTCCGGTCAGGAACCGTGAATAGTTCTCGATCCCCGCGCAGCTGCCAGTCGCCGCGATCATCTCGAGGTCGAAATTTGTGCGCTGCTCAAGCCGCTGATGCTCAAGCAATTTGCCCTCGGCCTCCAGCTCCTTCAGCCGCTCGGTCAGCTCGAACCGGATCGCTTGCGACGCCTGTTTCATCGTCGGGCCGGGGGTGACATAGTGCGAATTGGCATAGACCCGGATGTTTCCGAGCGACGCGCCCTTCTTGCCGGTCAGCGGATCGAACTCGGCGATTTCCTCGATCTCGTCGCCGAAGAAGCTGATCCGCCACGCCATGTCTTCGTAATGCGACGGATAAATTTCGAGACTGTCACCGCGTACGCGAAAGGTGCCGCGTGCAAAGGCGGCATCGTTGCGCTTGTATTGCAGCGCCACGAGCTTGCGAATGATCTCACGCTGATCCGCGTTTTCGCCCTTTTTCAGATCGAAGATCATCGCCGAGTAGGTTTCGACCGAGCCGATGCCATAAATGCAAGAAACCGACGCGACGATGATCACGTCATCGCGTTCGAGCAGCGACCGGGTGGCCGAATGGCGCATCCGGTCGATCGCCTCGTTAACACTGCTTTCTTTCTCGATGTAGGTGTCGCTGCGCGGGACGTACGCCTCGGGCTGGTAATAGTCGTAATACGAGACAAAGAATTCGACCGCATTGTCAGGGAAAAAGCTGCAGAATTCGCCGTAAAGCTGCGCCGCCAGCACCTTGTTCGGGGCGAGGATCAGCGCCGGGCGCTGCGTCGCCTCGATCACTTGCGCCATTGTGTAGGTCTTGCCGCTGCCGGTCACGCCCAGCAGGACCTGCGTTTTGTCATCCGCGCTGATCCCCGCCACCAGTTCGGCGATCGCGGTCGGCTGGTCCCCCGCGGGCGAATATTCGCTGACCAGATTGAAGCGCTTGCCGCCTTCCACCTTGGCCGGCCGTGCCGGGCGATGCGGGACAAAGTTGCCCGAGGTATCAGGCTCTTCAAGGCCGCGGCGGATGACGAGTTGGGACATGCCAGGAGTATGGGGGTTTTGGTTTTGTTCTGCAATGGGGAGGGATGAAGCTATTGCGTGCTCCGAACATTCAAATTCCCCGCTCCAGTGGTGAAGGGCTGCCAGTGCCAAGACCTGCACGCCAAGAAACAGTGCGGCATTGGCCAGTTGCGGCACGAAGAAAAGTGCTGTGCTGCGGCAGGTTCAGGATGAGCGGGGCTGCCGCTGCGATCCGGGTTCAGGATTTTGATCCAGTCTGTCCAGCCGGGCTGATCAAGATCTGTGCTGGCCTTTGCAGTGTAACCCAACAGGGATTGGCGGCGAACCCGCGGTGTCGCAGCCAGGAGCGTGCCGCATGACCCATTTGTACCCAGCGCGCCTCGCGGGCGCCTCGTACCACGCGCAATCCGCGCAAAACTCGGTGCCCTCGCACGTCCCGCTACCTTCAGGTCGCCTGATCCTGACCGCGCTGCTTGCCGGGCTGGCCGCGGCCTGCTCGCCCGGCCACGCCGCGCCGTCCGCGCCGGGGGCGGCCGGGCGTGGACTGCAAGTGGTCGAGCTGTTTCAAAGCCAGGGCTGTTCATCGTGCCCACCGGCCAATGCCAATGTAATGGCGCTGGCTGACCGGCCCGGCGTCCTGACGCTGTCGTGGCAGGTGACCTACTGGGATTACCTCGGCTGGAAAGACAGCTTTGCGCAAAGTGCCTTTACCCAGCGCCAGCGCGATTACGCCGTGGCCCTGCGCCATGACGGGGTGTTCACACCGCAAGTAGTGATTAACGGGCTCGGAGATCTGGTCGGGATGGATCGTCGCGAGCTGGACGGTGCGCTCGGGGCGCTGGACCGCGGCGGCGATGCAGTGCTGCTGAGGCTCAGCGCGGGCAAAGTGCAGGTCGGCGGATCGGCGCAGCGCGGCACAATATATCTGGTGCGCTATGATCCGCACATCCTGCAGATCCCGATCAAGGCCGGGGAGAACGGCGGGCGCACGCTGCCGCACCGCAACGTGGTGCGAGAATTTGTGGTGCTGGGTCACTTGTCCCGTTCGGCGCAAACCATCGCGCTGCCGGCGGCGCGGCGCCCCGATCTGAAGCTGGCGGTTCTGGTGCAGGCAGACCGGCTGGGTCCGGTGCTGGCGGCGGTGCGCGATTAGGCGGGGTGGTTGCTTACCACGGCAGCCGCGCGCCATCGTAAGCGAACAGCCCGCCCGAATCCGCCGGGAGCAGCGTGGCCACTGTGCCGAGCAGGGCCGCGGCGCTGTGGTCCGGAGTAAACATCTGGCCGTCTGGCAGCCCGCGTTGGAACGGAGCGGACAGCGCGGTATCGACGGTGCCGGGATGCAGCGCAGCGATCACCGCGAGCGGGTGACTGCGGCGCAGCTCGATTGCGAAGTTGGCGATCAGCATGTTCAGCCCCGCCTTGGCCGCGCGGTAACTGTGCCACCCGCCAAGCCGGTTGTCGCCGATCGAGCCAACCTTGGCCGACAGCACCGCGAACACCGCGCGCCGATCGCGCGGGAGCAGGGGGAGCAGGTGTTTGGCGATCAACGCCGGGCCGATGGCGTTGATCCGGTACAGCGCGGCGAGCTGCGCTGGATCAAGTGCGCGGTAAGACTTTTCGGGCGGCGGCTGGCCTTCAGGTTGCAGCGCGCCGATGGCGACCAGCACCAGATCGAGCGGTCCGTCCGCGCCGATGGCCTGCGCGGCCGCCACCAGACTGGGTTCATCGTCGCTGTCGAACAGGAACGGCCGGGCGCGCGGGGGCGGGGCGGGCAATTGGCGGCGCGACCCCAGCCACACTTCGTCCCACGCCGGATCGATGCACAGCTGCGCGGCCAGCGCCGCGCCGATCCCGCCGCTGGCACCGAACACTGCCGCGCGGCGCGCCACGCTGCTAAGTTGAAGCGGGCATGGTCAGCGCTTCGTACCGCTCAAGGTGGTAGTCGGCGCTGCCGAACTGGCCCTCGATCATCGTGGCGCGTTTGAAATAATGTCCGATCGCCAGCTCGACCGTGATCCCGATCCCGCCGTGCGTCTGGACCGCGCTTTGCCCGATGAAGCGGATCGACTTGGCCACCTTGGCTTTGACCATCGATACCGCAGCCTTACGCGCAGCAGCTTCCTGATCAAGCCGCAGCGTGCCCATCAGTGCCATCGAAGCGATCTGTTCGGCCTCGACCAGCATATCGGCCATGCGGTGCTGGAGCACCTGGAATTTGCTGATCGGCACGCCGAACTGCTTGCGCTGGCCAGTGTAGTCCTGCGTCTGTGCGAGCATCGCACGGCCGATCCCGGTGGCTTCGGCGCAAACCGCGATGGTGCATTCATCGACCACGCGCTCGATCAGGTCGATCCCGCCGGGCAGCAGCGCCTCGCCGGGGATCGCGACGTTTTCAAAATAGACCTCGGAAGCGCGGAAGCCATCGACGGTCGGGTAATCGCGGCGCGAGATCCCTTTGGTCGTCGCGTCGATCAGGAACAGTTCAACCCCGCCGCGGTCGCGGCGACCGCCGCCGGTGCGCGCGGTGACCAGCAGATGCGTTGCCCACGGCGCGGCGTAAACCACGCCTTTGTGGCCGTTCAGAACGTAACCCGATCCGTCCGATTTTGCCGTCGTGCCGATGTCAGCCAGATTATACCGCCCCTGCGGCTCGGCATAGGCAAACGCGATGACGGCTTCGCCCGCGATGATCTGCGGGATCACCGCTTCGGCCAGCGGTCCGCCCGCCGCAACCAGCGCGCCGCCGCCCGCGACCACGGTTTGCAGCCACGGTTCGATCGCGATTACCTTGCCCAGTTCTTCCATCATGATCTGGTTTTCGATCGCGCCACCGCCCATGCCGCCCAGCTCTTCAGCGAACGGTGCACATGTCAGTCCCAGCTCGCTTGACAGCGCGCGCCAGATCCCGGGGTCGCGGCCTTCGGGGCTGGCGAGCATCTTCTGGCGGGCATCGAAGCTATAATTGTCGGCCAAAAACCGCGCCAGGGTATCGCGCAGCATGCCCTGCGTTTCGGTAGTGCTCAGGTCCATTTAATCAAATCCTCTCGCGGTCTGGGGTTCAGAGCCCCAGCACCATCTTGGCAATGACGTTGCGCTGAATTTCGTTCGAGCCGCCGTAAATCGTGGTTTTGCGCGTGTTGAAATAACTAGGCGCGGCGCGGTTGGCCCATTCGGGACCGATCGGGTGCTCGTTGTCGCCTTCACCAAAGCCGCGATAATACGGCGCACCGTAATGCCCCGCCATTTCCAGCGTCAATTCGGTCAACCGCTGCTGGATTTCGCTACCCTTGATCTTGAGCACAGAGCTTTCCGGGCCAGGGTTTTTGCCCGCAGCCATACCCGCCAGCGTGCGCAGTTCAGTATATTCAAGCGCGGCCAGATCAATCTCGAGCTCGGCCACTTTGCGGCGGAAGAACGGGTTGGCGAGCAGCGAGCGGTCGCCTTCCATTTCGGTCGCGGCGACAGCCTTCAATTTTTCGACCCCGCGCTTGGACGAAGCCACCCCGGCGATCCCGACACGTTCATGCGCAAGCAGGAACTTGGCGCAGGTCCAGCCCTTGTTCTCTTCGTAAACGCGGTTGGCCACCGGAACGTGGACATTGTCGAGCCACACTTCGTTGACTTCGTGCTCGCCCCCCAGCGTAATGATCGGCCGCACTTCGATACCCGGGCTCTTCATGTCGATCAGCAGGAAGCTGATGCCTTCCTGCATCTTGGCTTCAAAATCGGTGCGGACCAGAAAAAAGCCCCAGTCGGCATGCTGTGCCATCGTGGTCCAGGTCTTTTGCCCGTTGACCACGTAATCATCGCCTTCACGCACGGCCTTGGTGCGCAGCGAAGCCAGATCAGATCCGGCGCCCGGCTCGGAATAGCCTTGGCACCACCAATCCTCGCCCGACAGGATGCGCGGCAGGAACTTGGCTTTTTGCTCGGGCGTACCAAAGGTGTAAATCACCGGGCCGACCATCGCGAGGCCGAACGGCATCAGCCGGATGCAATCGGCCCGCGCGGTTTCCTCGGACCAGATGTAGCGTTGTGTCTGGCTCCAGCCAGTGCCGCCATATTCGACCGGCCAGGCCGGAGCGACCCAGCCTTTCGCGGCGAGCACTTTGTGCCACGACAGGAAATCGTCCTTGGTCAGCTCGTCGCCTTCGTCCTGTTTGCCGCGTAGCTGCGCAGGATAGCTCTTGTCGATAAACGCACGCACTTCATCGCGAAAAGCCAGATCTTCGGCGCTGAATTCAAGGTTCATGTCTGTTCTCCAACGGGTCGGTTTGGGCCAAGATTGCCGCAGGATTGCTGCTTCTGCAAGCGTGCTGTGCGTGCGGCAGCCGATGCCCACCGCCGCCCCTACGGCATGGCCGGGTCACGCCGTGCCGCCGGATTGCCCTGATAGCGCCGCGCCTAAGCGCTTGACTTGATCGCCGGTCTGGTGTGGCTTGGCAGCAGCTTGCCGGGCTGTGCGGGGGTCGCCCGCGGCAATTGATCCGGCAGCGCGGACGAGGGGACTATTTATGAATTATGTGATGATGGCAATCGTCGGCCTGGTGGTCGGCATTCTGGCGCGGTTCTTCTATCCCGGCGCGGTCGAAATGGGAATTATCATGAGCGCGGTGCTCGGCATCGCTGGCTCGTTTCTGGCCGGCTTAGTCGGTTCGATGGTCCACAAGACCGCCGATGGCCGGATGCATCCCGCCGGGTTCGTTTGGTCAATCCTTGGCGCGATGGTGCTGATCTTTCTGGCCCGGACACTCGGCTTTGCTTGAGCGGGTTTGAATGCAGGCGGGGCGGGGTGCGGTAACGCGCTCCGCCCTGTTTCATGTAACCCTCAGACCTCTGGTTGCGCTGATCTTGCGTAGCAAAGTCTTCGCCGCTGTAGGAACGGCGTCAAATCAGTCGGTTGGCTGCCAAGTCTGCCGCTGCGCCGAGAAAATTCCCGAAGTTGGCAAGTTTGGCTGATTTCGTTCGCAGGTAGCATCCGCTGCGCTCGCAAGTGCAGCATTCGCTACTTGACTCTGCGCTGCCATCGGGCAGTCATTAACCGGTGAACAGGCCGCATCTCGATGACTGATAAACCACCGTTTAAACCACCGTTTAAACCACCGTCTAAACCACCGTGCTTCGACGAGATGTTCAAAGCCGACGGCATGGTCCATCCGGCCTATGCAGACTATTGCCGCTGGTATGACCGGCAGGATTCCGGAATGATGCGGCGCAAGGGGCAAGAGGCGGAAAGCTTCTTTCGGCGGACCGGAATCACTTTCAATGTCTATGGTGATGACGCTGGCGAAGAGCGACTGATCCCGTTCGACATGGTGCCGCGGATCATTTCGGCTGGCGAATGGCGCAAGGTGGTGAAGGGTATCGAACAGCGGGTGCGTGCGCTCAACGCCTTTCTGCATGACATTTACCACCGTCAGGAGATCATCCGCGCAGGCCGCGTGCCGCAAGGCCTGATATCGAAAAACGCTGCGTTTCTGCCGCAAATGATGGGTCTGATCCCGCCAGGCGGGGTTTACACCCACATTGTCGGGATCGACCTGGTGCGCACCGGGCCTGACGAATTCATGGTGCTCGAAGACAACGCGCGCACGCCTTCGGGGGTCTCCTATATGCTGGAGAACCGCGAAACGATGATGGCGATGTTCCCCGAACTGTTCACTGCCATGAATGTGAGCCCGGTGCAGGATTACCCGCGGCGGCTGGCCGAAAGTCTGGCGGCCTGCGCCCCTGATTGCGCGCGCGACGCTGGCAAGCGCCCGACCGTGGCGGTACTCACCCCGGGGATTCACAATTCGGCTTATTTCGAACACGCGTTTCTGGCCGATCAAATGGGCGCTGAACTGGTCGAGGGCAGCGACCTGCGGGTGGTTGACGGGCGCGTGGCGATGCGGACCACCCGCGGTTATCAGCCGATTGACGTGCTTTATCGCCGGGTCGACGACGATTATCTCGATCCGCTCAGTTTCAATCCGTCGAGCCGATTGGGCGTGCCCGGTATCATGGATATATACCGCGCGGGCAAGATCACCATCGCCAATGCGCCGGGTACCGGGATCGCCGACGACAAGGCGATTTATTCGTTCATGCCCGAAATTGTCGAGTTCTATACCGGCGAGAAGCCGCTGCTCGCCAATGTCCCGACCTGGCGCTGCGGCGAGGCCGACAGTCTGGCCTATGTGCTCGACAATCTGGCTGAACTGGTGGTCAAGGAAGTCCACGGTTCGGGCGGTTATGGGATGTTGGTCGGGCCGACTGCGTCGAAGAAAGAGATTGCGGCCTTCTCCGCCAAGTTGCGCGCGCGTCCCGATAACTACATTGCGCAGCCAACGCTGGCGCTGTCGACCGTGCCGATATTGGTCAAGGCTGGCCTCGCGCCGCGCCATGTCGATTTGCGGCCATTCGTGCTGGTCTCGCCCGATGGCATCCGGATAACGCCGGGCGGATTGACCCGGGTCGCGCTCAAGCAGGGCTCGCTGGTGGTCAATTCATCGCAAGGCGGCGGGACCAAGGACACTTGGGTGTTGCAGGACTGATGACGGCGATGGAGTCCTTGCACGGGGGTTGCCCCCTGCTCTTCAGAGCAGAGGCAG
>JANMCG010000040.1:0-2049 GCA_031361075.1 Novosphingobium sp.
CCTCAAGACCACCAAGTTCGACGAAGCGCTCGAAGTGGCGCTCAACTTGGGCGTCGATCCGCGCCATGCTGACCAGATGGTTCGCGGCATGGTCGTGCTGCCTTCGGGCACCGGCAAGGACGTCAAGGTTGCGGTGTTCGCACGCGGTGAAAACGCCGAAAAGGCGCTCGCTGCCGGGGCCGACAAGGTTGGCGCCGAAGACCTGCTCGAAGACATGCAGGCTGGTAACCTCGATTATGGCCGCGTGATCGCCACGCCGGACATGATGGGTGTGGTCGGCCGTCTGGGCAAGGTGCTGGGTCCCAAGGGCCTGATGCCAAACCCCAAACTGGGTACCGTTACCCCCAACGTCGCCGAAGCGGTGAAGGCAGCCAAGGGCGGCCAGATCGAATACCGCGTCGAAAAGGCCGGGATCATCCACGGCGGGATCGGCAAGCTGTCGTTCTCGAACGACGCGCTCAAGGCAAACTTTGACGCGTTCCTCGACGCAGTGGTCAAATCCAAGCCAGCTGGCGCCAAGGGCAAGTATCTGCAGAAGGTCACCGTCAGCTCGTCGATGGGCCCGGGCCTGAAGATCGACGTGGCCGCGCTACAAGGCGGCTAATTAATTTAGGGACTTTCGCTAAGTTACTGGCTGAAGTGCATCCAACAAAGAAGGGCCGGACAAGCTGCTGCTTGTCCGGCCCTTCTTGCTGTGCTCGAGCGGTTTCAGGCCGCCGTCCGGTCAAACAACTCGATTGAAGCGGGCGGCAGGACAATACCGGCCTCGTGGCCGTTCATCCACACCAGTTGCCCAGTCATTGCAGGGAAACCGTCGAAGCTTAGGGCAATCGTTTCACCGATGTCGCGCTCGCTCAGCGTGCCTTTGATCCGGATCCCGCTGGGCGAGACGTTGAGCACGTCGACCGCGTTACCGGCAATCGCCAGAGCGGTGCCTTCGGGGATGGCGTCGGCATAGCGGCGCTCGGCCCGGTGATCGACATTGCGGCTGACGGTCCGGCTGATCCGCCCGGCCAGGCCAAGCCCGGCCGGCTGCTTGCGGCGCTGAAGCGGGGAATGGTCGATCGCGGCGATCCCGGCGACAATCTGTTCGCGGCGCGAGAGCAACGGGTCGCTTGCGGCAAAATCGGAATTCACCGCAGCGGCAGCATGGCTGCCGGGTGCGGGCATGAACCGCGCCGCGACCGCCGGGTGCAGCGGCGCATCGAATTCCAGCCCAGCCAGCGTGCCGCTGTGCCACATTCGCTGCGTCGCGATCGTTTCCAGCCCGGGTAGTTTGATCCACACCTGGGCATGGCCATGCGCCAGGATCAGCCCGTCGATCTGGCAGCCGAGTGCCGAAAAATCGACCAGCTTGGCGTCCATCGCGCTGCGGCCTCTCTCCCGCAGCGCGACAGTGAGTCCGAGCGGTGCCCGGCCCTGGCGGCGCCGCTCTGAGAATTCGCTGGTGCGTTCAAAACTGATAGTCATCGCCGTGCCTCACATCAAAAAAATGTCTGACAGGAATTTACCTGTCCCAAGCGCGACCTCGTTGCGGCGGCTCTGCGCGGACGGGTAACGGCGAGCAAGCGCCATGCTCGGACTGTCTCGCGCTGGGATTGATCGGTGTGGTTAAGTTAAACCGATACCCGCGCCGAGCCGGCGCGCCGCGACTGGAACTATCGCAAATTTTCAGCGGTATAGCATTCAAGCACATAGGCCAGTGGCGCACCACCTGGCAGCCGCAGCAGCGCGCGGTGCGCCGAAATGGTCTTGGCCGGGCAGCCAGGTGGTGGTTTGGCCAAGACCTCCAATGGCTCACGGCGATAGCCCAGCGGTGCAGCGATCCGCCCAAACGGGACCTGCGTTGTTGCCAGCGCGGCGTTCATTTCGGCGGTCAGGCGGCTGGGGACATACCAGTTGTGCGCAGCCGAGAGCACATGGTTCCCGCAGGTCAATTCGACATGGCGAAAGCCCAGCGGCTCCTTCGGCCCGATCCCGAGCAGGGCGCGCAGCCCCTTGGGCGGCTTGGCCGGAGACCCGCTTACAGGCCGCGCCATGATCTGCGCC
>JANMCG010000045.1:0-9748 GCA_031361075.1 Novosphingobium sp.
AGCTTGACGCCCAGTTTCTCGAGATGCAGCGCCGCAACCTTTTCGTCGAGGTGCTTGGGCAGGACATAAACGTCGTTGCCGTACTGCTCGCTCTTGGTCCACAGCTCGATCTGCGCAAGCGTCTGGTTGGTGAAACTGGCCGACATCACGAAGCTGGGGTGCCCAGTGGCGCAACCCAGATTGACCAGCCGGCCCTTGGCCAGAATGATGATCTGCTTGCCATCGGGAAACTTGACCAGATCGGTTCCCGGTTTGACTTCGGTCCAGTCATAGTTGGACAAAGCAGCGATCTGGATTTCGCTGTCGAAGTGCCCGATGTTGCACACGATGCTCATCGGCTTCATCGCTGCCATGTGCTCGGCAGTGATGACATCGGCGTTGCCGGTGGCGGTGCAGAAGATATCGGCGCGCTTGACCGCATCTTCCATCGTGACGACTTCAAACCCCTCCATTGCGGCCTGCAAGGCGCAGATCGGATCGACCTCGGTGACCATCACGCGCGCGCCGCCATTGCGCAGCGATTGCGCGCTGCCTTTGCCGACATCGCCGAACCCGGCAACGCAAGCGACCTTGCCGGCCAGCATCACGTCCGTCGCGCGGCGGATTGCATCGACCAGCGATTCCTTGCAGCCATACAGATTGTCGAACTTCGACTTGGTGACGCTGTCGTTGACGTTGATCGCGGGGAACGGCAGTTCACCCTTCTTGGCGATTTCATACAAGCGGTGAACCCCGGTGGTGGTTTCTTCGCTGACGCCTTTGAGGTTCTTGACCGTGTCGGTCAGATAGCCCGGATATTTTTTGACAAACGCCTTGAGCGCGCGCTGGAATTCGATTTCTTCTTCGTTCTCGGGCTCACCCAGTTCCGTGCCGGCTTCAAGCTTGGCACCCCACAACGCAAACATGGTAGCATCGCCGCCATCGTCGAGGATGATGTTGGCGGTCGTGCCGTCGGTGTCGGCCCCCCAGTTGAAGATATCGCCAACTTAGTCCCAGTAATCGGCCAAGCTTTCACCCTTGATCGCAAACACCGGCACCCCGGTGGCAGCGATGGCGGCCGCAGCGTGATCTTGCGTCGAGAAGATGTTGCAAGTGGCCCAGCGCACCTGCGCGCCCAGCGCGGTCAAGGTTTCGATCAGCACTGCGGTCTGGATCGTCATGTGCAGCGAACCCGTGATCCGCGCACCCTTAAGCGGTTGCGCTGCGCCGAATTCATCGCGCAGCGCCATCAGGCCAGGCATTTCGGTTTCGGCAATGTTGATTTCGGCGCGGCCGAATTCAGCCAGACCAAGGTCGACAACAACATAATCCTTAGCGGTTTCGAGCACTGTGGCCACGGTCTAGCTCCTGTGAAAATGAACCGGACGCCAATGCCGCAGACAAACAAGCGGCGGCGCCCGCAATGACGCCGCCCTTAGCCTCGCGCGCTGCGGGAGGCAAATATAAAGATTGCTTTATATGTTTTTGGGCGGCGCGCCCAGCGCTTGCCGAAAGGCAAAGGTGAAGCGGCGGCCCGGCCTGCCCGCCGGCTGCAGCCGCCTCACCCGGTGCCGGAAAGGTCTGGTCTCAATCCTGCTCCCGGGACGCCCCACCGCCCGCCGCAGCATTAGCAGCGGCGAGATCCGAAATCAGCGCAGCCAGGCCATCTGGTGGGCCCCGTCATCAAGCAAGTCGTTGGCAGCTTCGGCGAGCGGGCTAAGCCCCTGCATGTCAGCCAGCGTTCCGGCAACTTGCTTAAGCTGGGCGCAGTCCAGCCACGGATGCCCTTGTCCGTACTGATTAGCCATCTGCACGCTTAATTTGTCGAGCGCGCGTTTGGCCCTGGCGGGTCCGACTCGTTCAGCATAATCTGCTTTGAGCTCGCGCGCGGCGGCGTTAAGCTCAGCGATGTGGTTGGTAGTGAACCGGCCATATTCGTGCTGAAAATTGTCGCGCCCTGTACGGCAGCGCAGCCCCGTAACCATCAGCATAATGTCGAGCCGGCGAATTTTCTCCGCTTGCCCCGCATCGCGCGCTGCGGCTGGAAAAGATACCAGCAGCCCCGCTGCGGCCACGCAGGCCGCAAACCCCTTGATCGTCATGTGTAGTCTCCCGGCGGGCCCCTTACCCACACTGCACAGACTGAAGCAGCCGGTTTACCCAATCTTAAAGCGGACCAGTAAAGCGAAATTAAGCATCCGCCGGGGCGTTGCAGGCTGGTCAGCAAAGCCTATATTCGACCCCGCGACCCGCAAAATCCATTCTGGAGAATATCTATGACAATCGCTGTTGGCGACAAGCTGCCCGATGTGAAACTGGTCAAGGCCACTGCCGAAGGCCCCGATGCGGTGCAGAGCGCCGATTACTTTGCCGGAAAGCGAGTCGCGCTGTTCTCGGTCCCTGGGGCATTTACCCCGACCTGCTCGGCCAAGCATTTGCCGGGCTTCGTCGAAAAGGCCGCCGATCTCAAAGCCAAGGGGATCGACGAAATCGCCTGCACTGCGGTGAACGATCCGTTCGTGCTGGGCGCGTGGAGCAAGAACGGCAGCGCTGACGAAATTACCATGCTGGCAGACGGTAACGGCGATTTTGCCGAAGCGCTGGGCCTGACGATGGACGGCAGCGCCTTTGGCCTGGGCAAGCGCGGCCAGCGATTCTCGATGGTGGTCAACGATGGCACGGTCGAGCAACTGAACGTCGAGGGCCCTGGTGAGTTCAAGGTGAGCTCGGCCGAGCACATGCTCGAACAGCTTTAATTCGGTCAGGTGTCGGGCAGTGCGTACGTTACAGTCGCCTGCCCGACCGGCCGCTCCGGATCGTCTTGATACAGCTGGACGTCGACCGTGGCCAAGCGCCGCCCCAGTCTGAGCAACCGGGCTTCGGCAAACACCGTGCTCGGTTTTACCCCGCGCAAGAAACTGTAATTAAGGTTGCTGGTGACCGCCATCGCAACCAGACCGATATGCGCCAGGATCACCGCGTAAGCGGCATGATCGGCCAATCCCATTTGCGTGGGGCCTGACACCAGATTACCCGGCCGCAGGTTACCGACGACTGGATCAAGCATCACCAGCGCGCGCCCGGGGCCGATTTGCGTGACCGTGGTGATCGCGCCGCCTGCGTGGCCAGTAAACGCATCGCCGAAAAAGGCCGTCAACTCGCCCAGCGTGATGACTGGTTCAAGCAGCGCAGCCATGCCTTAATACCCCATCAAGCTGAGCACTTCCTTGCGGCTGCGGTGATCGTCAAGGAAGCAGCCCATCAGCCGGCTGGTCACCATCGCCACACCCGGTGTCTTGACTCCACGCCCGGTCATGCAGCCGTGCTGCGCCTTGATCACCACTGCAACGCCTTGTGGATGGAGGTTATCCCAGATGCATTGCGCAACTTGCGCGGTCAGCCGTTCCTGAATTTGCAGCCGCTGCGCAAATCCGTGCAACACCCGCGCCAGTTTTGAGATGCCAACCACCTTATGGCGCGGCATGTAAGCAATCGACGCGGTACCGGTGATCGGCGCCATGTGATGCTCGCAATGCGACTGGAACGGGATGTCTTTTAGCAAGACCAGCTCGTCATAGCCTCCGACTTCCTCGAATTGCCGCGCGAGATGGGTGGCCGGATCACTGCCATAGCCCTGGCAATATTCCTTCCACGCCCGCCCCACTCGCGCAGGCGTATCAAGCAGCCCCTCACGCGCCGGGTCATCACCTGACCATCGGATCAAAGTGCGGATTGCGTCCTGCACTTCGGCGGGGACCGGCAACTTAACGGGCTGACTGTGATCACTCGCATGATCGTGCATATCGTGGCCGTCCTCAAGCGCGCTCATCGTGTTCTCCATCACTTGGGGCGCCGCAGCAGTCCGCCGCGCCGAAATAAACCGCGGCGCTTGCTGAACGGCTCGAACAGTTCTTCGGGCCGCTCAGGATCAAGCAAGGCGTTGTCAGCCACCGCTTTCTCTGCATCGGTCAGCGGACGCAAGGTAAAAGGTTCAAGGCGTTTGCCGGACTGAGGAGCCTGCGCAATCAGCTCGATCATCGATGGGTTGTCCGCCATCCTGGCTGCGATGTCTGCCTCGGTCAGCCCGGTATGTTCAGCCAGCAGCGCGAACCGCAATCGCTTGATCGGTGCGCCGGCATGCGCGTTGCCGGGACGCGCGGCGTCGATGAACAGATCGCACTCGCTATCAAGGCCCATCGAGCGATTGTTCATGTTGGCTGACCCGATCCGCAGAATCTCATCGTCGATGATCATCAGCTTGGAATGGACGTAAATCGCGGTGCCCGCGGCGTTGACTGGTAGGAAAATGCGGAACCGGTTGCGCGGATCTTTGGTGCCGATAGCGTGGCACAACTGCACCCGCGCTCCATCCATCGCTGTTTGCTCAAGCCAGCCGTGCGCGGTTTCGGGGTTGATCAGCACAATTTCGGGCGGATCGGGCTGCGCCAGCCGTCCAGCCAGCGCCTCGGCAATTGCACGGCTCGCGAAATATTGACTCTCGGCATAAATGAAGCGTTTGGCACGCCCAATATGTTCGATAAACAGCGCCTCGATTTCGCGCACTTCTTCGCAGCCGTGGTATTCCGCGCGGGTGCGGGCAATGCCTATTTCGACGTTTTCGAATTCTGCCACAAGATCGTCAGGCCAGGCACTGGTTTCTTGCAGGGCGCATGGCTGCAACGGCTCGCCGCCAGCGCGTTCCCAGCGATCGCGCCCCAATTCGGCCAAGGCTGCGGCGGCATCGCCTTCAACCAGCATCGTCATATCGTGCCACGGCCCATACAGCTTCTTGCTGTAAGGCTTGTGTCGGCGCGGATCTGCTTCGAGGTGCTCGGGCGTGTCCCACCGCTCCGACGTCATATCGATCCCGCCACAAACTGCGAACTGATCGTCGATCACCACAACTTTCTGGTGATGGCTACAGCCCACTGGATGCGCTGAATCGAGCTTGAAATCGATCGATGGGTGCATCATCCAGCGCACCAGATCGAGGATCATCGACCCCCGGAACAGAAATTTGAGCGCGCCAAAATTCCATTTGAGGACCCGCACCTGCAGTCCGGGGGTGCGGTCGCACAGCCAGATCATGAACGCCCCCAGCCGGGCGGGATAGGCCGATTTGCGCGGCAGGTTCCAGAACTTGCGGCCATCGCCCAGCCGCATCCGCGTATCGAAATCCCAGCCGATCATGTGAATGCGCTGGCGCGCGCCGAGCATCGCCTGCTGCATCAACGCATAATAGTCAGCCGCATCGACCACGACATGCGCGCGGCTGGCGCGGGCAAATCGCCACACGGACGAAGGCGATTTCGGATCGTTCGGGTTAAGCTCCATGCGACCAGTCTTATCCATGCAGGTGCGCCGCGTCACGCATTGCCACGTGCAATTGCCGACAAAATGCACGTGCGCAGCACTGGACCCGCTGCGCTGCAAGCTTACTAGATGCTGGCGAATCGCTGAGCTACTAGGACGGACCGATGGATCAAGCTGATGTCGTAATTGTCGGAGCCGGTCACGGCGGGGCGCAGGCCGCCATCGCGCTGCGCCAGAACGGCTTTGGCGGTTCAATCCTGCTGATCGGGCGCGAACCCGAGATCCCTTACGAGCGCCCGCCGCTGTCCAAGGAATACCTCGCGCGCGAAAAAACTTTCGAACGCATCTGCCTGCGCCCCGAACAGTTCTGGGCCGACAAGGCGATCACGTTGACGAAAGGCGTCGAGGTCACCAAAATCGATCCTTCGGCGCATTCTTTGACAGTCAAAGATGGCGCCACAATTGGCTATGGCCAGTTGATCTGGGCGACCGGCGGCGATCCGCGGCGGCTGTCGTGCGCCGGGGCGGATCTGGCCGGGGTTCATGCGGTCCGCACCCGCGCCGATGTCGACCAGTTGATGGCTGAGCTTGATGCTGGCGCGGAAACTGCGGTTGTCATCGGCGGCGGCTACATCGGGCTTGAAGCTGCAGCCGTGCTGACCAAGCTGGGCGTGGCGGTCACCGTGCTGGAAATGCAGGCGCGCGTGCTTGCGCGCGTCGCTGGCGAGGTACTGGCCAACTTTTTTGAAGCTGAGCATCGCGCTCACGGGGTCGATTTGCGCACCGGCACCGCGGTCACTGCCCTGACCGGCCAAGACGGCCGGGTCAGCGGCGTGACACTGGATGACGGTACTACACTGCCGGCCGAAATCGTAATCGTCGGGATCGGCATCATTCCGGCGGTCGGCCCGCTGCTGGCAGCAGGCGCAGCAGGCGGCAACGGGATCGATGTCGATCAGTATTGCCGCACCAGCCTGCCCGATGTTTACGCAATCGGAGACTGCGCTGCGCAGGCCAACGCATTTGCCAACAACGCGGTGGTCCGGCTCGAATCGGTGCAGAATGCCAACGACATGGCCAGTTGCGCCGCCAAGGCAATTTGCGGCGATCCGCAGCCTTACGGCGCGACACCGTGGTTCTGGTCGAACCAGTACGACCTCAAGCTGCAAACCGTCGGACTCTCGCTCGGGTTCGATCAGGAGGTAGCCCGGGGCGATCCGGCAAGCCGCGCCTTCTCAGTGATCTATCTGCGGCAAGGCGAGGTCATCGCGCTCGATTGCGTCAACAGCGTCAAAGACTATGTCCAGGGCCGCAAGCTGGTTGAAGCAAAATTCAAACCAACCGATCCGGCTGCGCTGGCAGATCACGAGGTGCTGCTCAAGGACATAGTCATCGCCGCGGGCGCATGATTCGGCTGCCGAGCCATTAGGAGAATAACGGACATGCAGATCGGAATTGTCGGAGCGGGCAAAATGGGCGGCAATATGGCGCTGCGCTTGCTGCGCGGTGGTCATGAAGTCGCCATCCAGGACATCAACCCGGCGGCGTTCGTCCCGATCGTCGCCGCTGGTGCCAGCGGATATGCCGCGCTGGCTGATCTGGTCGGCGGGTTGACCGCACCGCGCACAGTCTGGCTGATGGTCCCAGCCGGCGCGATTACTGACCGCACGATCGCCGCGCTGGCTGACCTGCTTGAGCCCGGCGATACGCTGATCGACGGTGGAAACTCGCATTTCAAGGACAGCGTTGCGCGGGCCAAGATGCTGGCTGCCAAACAGATCGACATGCTCGATGTCGGCACCAGCGGCGGGGTTCACGGCCTGGAGCGTGGCTATTGCCTGATGGTCGGCGGCGATAGCGCGGCGGTTACACGCAACGCTCCGATTTTCACCACGCTTTCGCCGGGCGTCGGCGAGATCGAGCGCACACCGGCCCGGGCAGCTGGCAAGCTTGCCGACGGTACCGCTGAACAAGGCTGGCTGCACACCGGACCAGCTGGCGCGGGGCACTACGTAAAGATGATTCACAACGGGATCGAATACGGCTTGATGCAAGCCTATGCCGAAGGATTCGCGTTGCTGGCATCGGCTGACAGTCCTGCTTTGCCCGAGGAGCGCCGGTTCACGCTCGATTGCGGCGCAATTGCCGAGGTCTGGCGGCGCGGCAGCGTGGTCAGCAGCTGGCTGCTCGATCTGACTGCTGATGCCCTGGCCGAAACCCCCGATCTGGCACCATATTCTCCGCAAGTGCAGGATTCGGGTGAAGGCCGCTGGACTGTCGATGTGGCGCTGGAACAGGCGGTTTCGGCCCCGGTGCTGACGCTCTCGTTGTTCGAACGGTTCCGCTCGCGCACTGCCGATGGGTTTGGCGACCGGATCCTGTCGGCAATGCGGTTCAAATTTGGCGGGCACGTCGCGCCAAAAGCCACAATTTAATCACCGATGGGAAAAATGGTGCGCCCGGAACGATTCGAACGTCCGGCCCTCAGATTCGTAGTCTGATGCTCTATCCAGCTGAGCTACGGGCGCATTTGAGTGGCGCACATAGGTCGGGGTCCCCAGCTTGGCAAGGGGCTAAATGGGCAAGCTCAGCACGTATTTGACCGCTTCTGCCAAGGGCCGATCGAGCGGCGGCATCGGCAGTGCGTCCAGCTCGTGCAGACCAAACCAGCCGATCCCCTGCGCATCGAGGCAACGCGGCGTACCGTGCCACGTGTGGCAGGTGTAAAGGTCGATACCAATCGCGGCGCAATCGTCCTGCGCCCGCGCCAGCCACTGCAACTCTGCAGCCAATAGGCCCAGCGCAAGTTCCTCCGCAATCTCGCGGATCAACCCGGAAGTGGCGGTTTCACCGGCTTCCAGCTTGCCGCCGGGGAATTCCCACAACCCGCCATGCTGCCGTTCTGCGCGGCGCTGCTGCATCAAAACGCGGCCCTCCCGATCGATCAATGCAGCAGCAACCACCTCAAGCATTGTCGGGATTCTTTTCAATCATGCGACCCGTTTAAACGGTTTGTTAGGAAAGCGCGGGATATTTGAAGCCCATCTGCCAATCAAGCGGGACGGGGGTCATGAAGAAACTGATTTCAGCAATGATCCACGATGATCGGGGCACTTCGGCTGTCGAAATGGGGCTGATTTGTTCGCTGATCGTTTTGGCGATGCTGACTGCCCTGCAGAACTTTGCAAGCGAGACCCAGGCAACTTGGAATCACGTGTCGAGCGCAACTGCAGATGCCGTTTCGGGATCAACCGCTAGTTAAACATTTGGCAAGATGTTTCCCTTAGTCCGGCAATTGCTCAATCCGGGTGACAGGGAAAGAGCCGGGTAACTGAAGACTAACCAACAGGAGACTAATCATGAAGTTCATCAACAAGCTGATCCGTGACGAAGCTGGCGCGACCGCCATTGAATACGGCCTGATCGCTGCTCTGATCGCAGTTGCTGCAATCACCGCAATGCAGGGCCTCGGCAACCAGCTGAAGACCACCTTCAACACCACTTCGTCGGCAATGGCTGGCGCGAACGCTGCCTAAGGCACGTTAGTGGTGTAACGGCATCCGTGCGATGCAAGAACACGGGGGCGGCAAGGAAACTTGCCGCCCCTTTTTTGTGGCAAACAGCGCCTGACTTAAACAAATATAAACGCTGTTTGATATACGATTGTGGAACTTGGGACGGACGGTGTGGGTGCGAACCAGGTATTTTGTCAGATCAGCAGGAGACCAATCATGAAGTGCATCAAACGCCTAGTTTGTGACGAAGCTGGCGCAACTGCCATTGAATATGGTTTGATTGCCGCGCTGATCGCAGTTGCTGCCATTACCGCGATGCAGGGGTTAGGAAACGAATTGAAGTCCACCTTCAACACCACATCGTCAGCCATGGCCGGCGCAAACGCCGCCTGATCCGATCGTATCATTTCGCAAAACGGGGCGGCAGGCAAACACCTGCCGCCCCGTTTTGTTTAAGGGCCAACAAGCCCGCGCAAGCAATACATCAGTATGTAACGAGCTTGATCTTCTGGCCCGCCCGCAACGTTGCATTGGCGGTCAACCCGTTAAGCACCAGCAGCCGCTCAAGCGGCACATCCGTGTAAGCCATACGCGACGCCAGCGAATTCAATGTGTCGCTGCTTTTGACAGTGACCACTTGCAAGCGCCGCGGCCTTAGCTGCGCAGCTTGCGCATCGGTTAGCCGCCGGACTGAGCCGTACATGGAATCGAAAGGATTTTGTCCGGCTTGTGTGATGGTCATGAAATGATAGGCTTGGCGATTGTTCCAGGCATAGGCAAACACCGTTACATCGACCGGACTGGTGCCAGAATTAACGCGCGCCGTGGCATAGGCAGCGGGGATGCCGTTGACGGTCGTGCGCTGGATTGAAGACGGACTGAGCTGCGTTTGATTGCTTTGTCCAAGCGCATTGAACTGCGCTGCGACATAGTTTTCAAGG
>JANMCG010000047.1:0-42390 GCA_031361075.1 Novosphingobium sp.
GACGCACTGCTTGGGCTTGGGTTCGGGTTTGCCGAAGTGGGCTCGATCACGCCGTTGCCGCAAGCTGGCAATCCGCGCCCGCGGCTATTCCGGCTGATCGAGGACCGCGCGGTGATCAACCGGATGGGGTTCAACAACCACGGCGCTGCGGCAGCGGTAAAGCGGTTGGCCGAGCGGCTGGGACGACCGGGTGTGGTCGGGATCAATCTGGGCGCGAACAAGGATTCGGCTGACCGCATCGCCGACTATGCGATGATGGCGCGGCTGATGGCGCCGCTGGCGAGCTATCTGGCGGTCAATGTCTCGAGCCCCAACACTCCCGGCCTGCGCGATTTGCAGGACGAAGGCGCGCTGGCCGCGCTGCTGGACGCGGTGCTGAGTGCGCGCGGTGCGCACACCCCGCCCGTATTCCTGAAAGTCGCGCCTGATCTGACACCGCGCGAAATCGACAGCATCGCCCGGATCGCGCTCGACAAGGGGCTGGGGGCGCTGATCGTGTCGAACACTACGATTTCGCGGCCGGTGCTGCAGTCGCCGAACGCCGGGGAAGCGGGCGGGCTGTCAGGCGCGCCGCTGCGCGACCTGGCGCAGCGCCGCCTGCGCGATTTCCGCAGCGCGACCGGCGGCGCGGTGCCGCTGATCGGAGTCGGCGGGATAGCCAGCGCAGACGATGCTTGGGCGCGGATCCGCGCCGGGGCAAGCCTGGTCCAGCTCTATTCGGCGATGGTTTATCAAGGGCCGGGGGTCGCCCACACGATTACCCGGGGCCTCACGCAATTGATGCGCCGCGATGGCTTTGCCAGCATTGCCGAAGCGGTGGGAACCGCATAGCATGGGCGGATGCTCAATCGAACCCTGACCGTGCTGCTTGCCCCGCTGGCGCTGGCCGGCTGCGCCACCACTGCGGCCCAAACCGCCTCGGCCCCGCCGCCCACCAGCCAAGTATTTGCCAAGGGCATGGTCAGCGCGGCCGATCCGCGCGCGGCTGGCGCGGGGGTGGCGATGCTGCGCCAGGGTGGCAGCGCCACCGACGCGGCGATCGCGACGATGCTCGCGCTAAATGTGGTCGAGCCGCAAAGCTCGGGTATCGGCGGCGGCGGGCTTTACGTGGAAACCGATGCGACCGGCGCGGTCGACACAATCGACGGCCGCGAAAAGGCTCCGGCGGCGGCGCACCCCAAATGGTTCTTCAAAGATGGCAAGGTGATGGCCTTCGCCGATGCGGTCCCGGGTGGGACCAGCGTCGGAGTGCCGGGTAACGTCGCCCTGGCGGCCAAAGCGCATGACCGCCACGGACGGCTGCCGTGGGCCGCACTGTTCGCCCCCGCGATCAAGCTGGCCGCGGACGGGTTCGCAATTACCCCGCGATTCTACAACGCTCTCAAATCGAGCAGCGCTATCGCCGCCTTTACCCCCGAAGGCCGCGCGCTGTATTATGGCGCGGACGGCCTGCCGCTGCCAGTCGGGACACTGGTCAAAAACCCTGCGTTTGCCGCGACGCTGACGGCAATCGCAACGCAAGGCCCAAAGGCGTTTTACAGCGGCGGCAATGCCCGCGCGGTAGTGGCGCGGGTAACTTCTGCGCCGCGCAATCCCGAACCGATGACCAAGGCCGATCTGGCCGCGTATCGGGCCAAGGACCGCGCGCCGGTTTGCGGCGCCTATCGCCAGTACCGGGTCTGCGGGATGGGCCCACCCAGTTCGGGCGCGACGACTGTCTTGGCGACGCTCGGCCAGCTTGAACGGTTCGATTTGCGCGCGCTGGGGCAGGCATCGCCGACTGCGTGGCATCTGATCGCCGAAAGCCAGCGGCTCGCATACGCTGACCGCGCGCGGTACGCCGCCGACGCCGATTTCGTCGCGGTCCCGGTCGCCGGCATGATTGACCGCCAATACCTCGCCGCGCGGTCGGCCTTGATTGACCCCGCCAGAACCATGGCCAGCGTTAGCGCCGGGGTACCGCCGGGGGCTGCTGGCCTCAGCCGTGCCGATGCGCCGCTGGCGCCCGAATACGGCACCTCGCACATCGCGGTGGTCGACCGTACAGGTGCTGCGGTGACCTATACCTCGACCATCGAAAGCGCGTTCGGATCGGGGCTGATGGCGGGCGGTTATTACCTCAATAACGAGTTGACCGATTTTGATTTTCAACCCGAGCTCGCCGGGCGGACGGTCGCTAACCGGGTCGAGGGCGGCAAACGCCCGCGTAGCTCGATGTCGCCCACGCTGGTGTTTGGCGCCGATGGCAAGCTGGTGCTGGTGGTCGGCGCGGCGGGCGGCGCGACCATCCCCGCACAAGTGATCCGCACGATCATCGGCGTGCTTGACTGGAACCTGACCCCGCAGCAGGCGCTGGCCTTACCGGTGATTTTTGCTCCCGGCTCCGACACGGTGTTTGTCGAACAAGCCAGCTGGCTCGAAGCGATGATCCCGGCGCTGCAGGCGCTTGGCCATACCGATGTCCAGCCGCGCGGACTGCCGCTGAAAGGCAACGCGATCATGATTAGCGGGCAAGAACTGGTCGGCGGAGCAGATCCGCGCAGCGAAGGCACCGCACTTAGCGAGTGAGCGCGCGAATAACCTTTCGCGAACCGCTTGCCGCTGCGGCAAAGCCTGCCTAGGCAGGGCGCGGGATGTGGATGTGCTGCGAAAGGGGCGGTGCGCTTGATAGACATACTGGATCTGCCGACGTCGCCCAACCTGGTCGACCTGTTCCTCAATCGTGCCGATGTGCGCGGTGAGGCACCGTTCCTGTGGGCCAAGCGCGGCGGCAAGTGGCAACCGCTTAGCTGGGCCGAGGTTGCGCGGCAGGTGTGCCTGATGGCCGAAAACCTGCTCGCGCTCGGGCTCAAGCGTGGCGACCGGGTGCTGTTGGTGTCGGACAATCGCCCGGAATGGCTGATCGCCGATTTCGCGATCATGGCGGCGGGCTGCATCACCGTTCCGGCCTATGTCACCAATACCGAGCGCGACCATCTGCACGTGCTCGATAATTCGGGCGCGGCGGCGGTGATTGTCGCATCGGACAAATTGGCCAAGCCGCTGCTGCCCGCGGTGATCCGGGCCGGCACCGCGCGCCACGTGATCGGGATCGAGCCACTGCGGATCGCGCAAGCGAGCAATTTTGAATTTCACAACTGGGCAAGCATGGTGCGCGGCGATGCGGCCGCCGCACGTGCTGCGGTCGATGCGCGGATGGCCGGGGTCGGGCGCGCCGACACCGCTTGCATTATCTACACCAGCGGTACCGGCGGCGCGCCGCGCGGGGTGCTGCAGCATCATGGCGCGCTGCTGTGCAATGTCGATGGCGCCGCGCGCGTGCTCTCCGAAGACTTCGGTTTGGGGCAGGACGAGGCGTTCCTGTCGTTCCTGCCGCTCAGCCATGCTTATGAGCATACCGGCGGGCAGATGCTGCCAATCGGCGTTGGCGCGCAGATCTATTATTCGGAAGGGCTGGAAAAACTCGCCGCGAATATCGAGGAAGTTCGCCCGACGGTGATGGTGGTGGTGCCGCGCTTGTTTGAAGTGCTGCGCGCACGGATCATCAAGCAGATCGAGAAGCAGGGCAAACTGCCCAATTACCTGATGGACCGCGCGCTGGCGATCGGCACGCTGAAAGCGGCGGGCAAAGTCCGGCTGCGCGACAAACCGGCCAATCTGCTGATCGAAAAGGCGCTGCGCCCGAAAATCCGCGCCAAGTTTGGCGGGCGGCTCAAAGCGATGGTTTCGGGCGGGGCGCCGCTTAACCCCGAAATCGGGGTGTTCTTCGACGCAATGGGGCTGACCATGCTGCAAGGCTATGGCCAGACCGAGGCCGGCCCGGTAATCGCCTGCAACCGGCCTCGTGCGGGAATCAAGATGGATACGGTCGGCCCGCCGCTGCACGGGGTCGAGGTCAGGATTGCCGAAGACGGCGAGATTCTGGTGCGCGGTGAATTGGTGATGCACGGTTATTGGCAGAACCCTGACGAGACCGCCAAGGCGCTGATTCCAGACCCGGCCGCGCCGGACAAGAGCCCTTGGCTGCACACCGGCGATATCGGACATATCGATAACGCTGGCCGGCTGATGATCACCGACCGCAAGAAGGACATGATCATCAACGATAAGGGCGACAATGTCAGCCCGCAAAAAATCGAAGGTATGCTTACGCTGCAGAACGAGATCGCGCAGGCAATGGTCTATGGCGACCGCAAACCGCACATTGTCGGGCTGGTCGTGCCCGACGCCGAATGGGCGCTCGAGTGGGCGCGCACGAATGGCGAAAAGTTTGACCTTGCGGAGTTGCAGGGCTTGCCCGCATTCCGCAGCGCGCTGCGCGGTGCGGTCGACCGGGTCAACCAGGACCTCAGCGTTACCGAGAAAGTCCGGCAGATTGCGTTTGCCGACGAGGCTTTCAGCATCGAGAACGAGGAAATGACCCCGAGCCTCAAGATCCGCCGCCACAAGTTGAAGGCGCGTTACGCTGACCGGCTAGACGGGTTATACAAAGCGTGAGCGGCGCGATCCTGGCGGGGATCAAAGTGGTTGATCTGACCAGTGTGGTGTTCGGCCCCTATTGCACGCAAGTGCTGGCCGACCTTGGGGCCGAGGTGATCAAAATCGAAGCCCCCGGCATCGGCGACGCATTGCGCTGGTCAGCCAAGGCTCCGCACTCGCCTAACATGGCACCGGCGTTCATGGCGCTCAACCGCGGCAAGCGCTCGATCGCGCTCGATCTTAAAACGGCGGACGATCTGGCGGTGCTCCACGCGCTGCTGGTCGACGCCGATCTGTTCGTCGTCAACGTCCGCGGCAAAGCGCTCGAGCGGTTGGGGATCGATTATGCCGCGCTCAGCGCAGCATACCCCCGGCTGATCTTTGTCCATTGCGTCGGGTTTGGGCAGGATGGACCCTACGCCGATCTACAGGCATACGACGATGTGATCCAGGCCGCGAGCGGAACCACCACGTTGCTGCCCCGGGTCGATGGCGATCCGCGCCCGCGTTATCTGCCGTCGCTGATTGCAGACAAGGTCGCCGGTCTCCACGCTGCTTATGCCGCTATGGCGGCGCTGTTTCACCGCGAGCGCAGCGGCGTGGGGCAATTGGTCGAAGTGCCGATGTTCGAAGCCTTCACCAGCTTCATGATGCTTGAACACCTGGGCGGACAAACGTTCGATCCGCCGGTCGGTGAAGCAGGCTATGCGCGGCAACTCGATCCCGCGCGCCAGCCGTTCCCCACTACCGATGGCCACATCAGCATTGTCATTTACACCCACGATGCCTGGGACCGGGTGTTCGCGGTGCTGGGCGACCCCGAATTTATCACGCAGGACCGGTTCAATCAGCCGGGTGGCCGCGCGCGGCACCAGACCGAACTGTACGAACATCTGGCATGCCTGACCCCGCAAGTCAGTACCGCTGATCTGCTGCGCCGCTGCCACGCAGCGCAGCTTCCCGCGCAAGCGGTGCGCGACCTGAGCGAGGTCATCAATGATCCACATCTGACAGCGACCGGCTATTTTCGGCGCCGCGAGCATCCCAGCGAAGGTGGTTACATGGAGCAGGCGCCGCCGGTGAAGTTCGGTGCGGGGCAGCCTGCACACCTGACCATGCCGCCACAACTGGGCGCCGATGGTGCGGCCATCCGGGCTGAACTGGCAGCGCGGCGCAAACTGTCATAGCAGCATGCAAAAAGGCCGGGATTGCAGTGGTCCACCCCCGCGATCCCGGCCTGATTGTGCAAGGCGCTGGCTGACCAGACGCCCGGAAAAAAACCAGCCTTACTTGGCTGCTTCGCTGGTCGCAGCCATCGCGTCTTCGCTGGCCATGGCCGACGCGTCGACGGCCGGTGCGCTGGCGGTATCTTCAGCCATCGGAGCGACTTCTTCTGCTTTCTTTTCGCAAGCTGCCAAAGCAAGCGAACCGGCGGCGATGGCAGCAAACATAACGAACTTTTTCATCGGTGATCCCCTTAGGAATTAACGCTGCGCTAACTACGCTGCACTGCAATGTCTGCACGCGCGGGTGGTTGCTGTCGATTTGAAAATTCGTACGTCCACTTAACCCCGGAAAGGTCTGGATTATTTTTTGATTCAGGCCGGACTGGCGGCGATTTTGTGTTCTAGAAACAGCATTCGTGCAAGCATCGCCAGCAAGCCGATACTGCCAGTTGCGGCGATCGTCACGAACCACGGCAGCACCCTCATCGACACCGCCCGTGCCCGCGCGAGCAACAGAAAATAGGCGCAACTCGCGCTCAGCAGCAGATCGACGAACATCTGATTATTCCAATCGTTGCGAATGTGCTCCGTCCAGAACCCCAACAGACCGCCAGTAGCCACGGCCCGCAGCGATCCTGCAAAAAACACTGCAGATAACAGCGCCGGGATTATCCATATTCGCGCCGGATCGACTTTTAGCGTCCTGACAGCGGCGAGCGCACATACCGCGACGATTGCAGCGGCGGCGAACGCCGGAATCAACGTATTCAAAGAATCAGACATTGCTTACTCCCTGTAGCACTTGCTACATTGCTATGCCTTTGTAGCGTGCGCTACAAGGAGAAACTCGATGGTCGCACGCGAAGTGGGGCGGCTGCAGGTGCAGGCCGCGCTGGCCAGACATTTATTGCAGACCGGACTGGGCGCGATCAGCTTGCGTCAACTGGCAGCGGCCGCGCGGATCAGCGACCGGATGCTGCTGTATTACTTTACTGACAAGGCCGAGGCGCTAAGCGCTGCGATGGCGCAAGTCGCTGCTGAATTGACTGTGCAGCTCGAGACTGCGCTGCCACCCCCAACGCTGTGGCAGCCCCGCGCGCTGGCCGCTGCCGCCGCGCAGCTCACAGTGTCTGCGCCAATGCGCCCCTATATGCGGCTGTGGATCGAAGTCGTCGCCGGGGCAGCCCGCGGGGAAGTGCCGTTCCCGCAACTGGCCAGCCAGATTGCCGCCGGGTTTATCGCTTATGTCGAATTGCGGATCGACCCGGCCGGTCTGGCTGACCCGCGGGCGACGGCAACCACGATAGTCGCACTGATCGACGGGCTCGCGGTTATCGCGGTCTGCGCGGACGAGGACTTGGTGAACCGCGCCGCTGCGACACTGGGCGATCTGCTCTAGCTGCGGATCAAGCGGCTTCCTGCTCGACCCATTCGGGATAAAAGCTTGGTTGGCGCGCGGACCAGCCGGGGGCGGTGGCAGCGGCTTCGCTGATCGACTGAAGCAAATCCTTGCGCCGGTCGGGCCGGATTTGCGGCAAAGCGGCAGCGGCACAAAATGCGCTCGGCAGAAATGGGCGGACATCGGCACCCAACAGCCGCTCGTACAGAAACCGGAACGCGGAAAAGCAGGTCAGCCGGTCTTGCGCCAGATCGAACGCGGCAACCCGCAGCAACTTGCCCATATAGGTTTCGATCGCATCGAATCCCGTGTCGGCGGGGACCGAGTTGCGCAAGCTCTTCAACTCTTGATAAACCACATATTGGCTGCGGATTGCCGCGCTTTCGGTTGCGCTGCGCGCCCACAGCTTGAACGCATCCTGCCGCCCCAGCCCGATATCGAGGCTGCGCTTGATGTAACGCTGTTCTGCCGGCGAAAAGCCCGCAAATTCGCGCAGCTCGGCGATGGTCAGCGATGCGGTGCCGGTGTTTGCCATGTGATGCCCCAAAAATTCGCGCGTGATCGATGGGAGCAATTCAACAGAATATGGTTAGGAAGCAGTTAACTACGCTGTCCCGGCGAGAATGATGCGCTGCGGCAATAACTGGCACACCAGCAGCATAAGCCCGATTAGCAGAGGGCGAGTTCGGCGAAGCCCGGGGTGAACCCGGCTATCTTAAGCGGGCTTTGCCCGCTCAAGCTGGCCGATCGCGCGGATTGCGATCTTCGCGAAATTGCCAGAATCGATCGATCCGCAGGTCCGTCCGCAGCTAGATCAACCCGGCCAGCGGGCTCGACGGATCGGCATACTTGCGCGTCGCCATCCGGCCCGCCAGATAAGCGTGCCGTCCGGCTTCGACCGCCAGCCTCATCGCGCGTGCCATCCGGACCGGATCCCTGGCTTCGGCGATCGCGGTGTTCATCAGCACGCCGTCACACCCCAGCTCCATCGCCACCGCCGCATCGCTCGCGGTGCCAACCCCGGCATCGACCAGCACCGGTACCGCTGCGCCCTCGACAATCAGCCGGATTGTGACGCGGTTCTGGATTCCCAGCCCCGAGCCGATTGGCGCGCCCAGCGGCATCACGGCCACCGCTCCGGCTTGCTCAAGCTGCTTGGCCGCGATCGGATCGTCGGTGCAGTAAACCATCGGCAGAAAACCCTCGTTGGCCAGCACCTCGGTTGCCTTCAGCGTTTCGCGCATATCGGGATAAAGCGTGCGCGCCTCGCCCAGTACCTCGAGCTTGACCAGATCCCAGCCGCCCGCCTCGCGCGCCAGCCGCAACGTGCGAATGGCATCGTCGGCGGTAAAACATCCGGCGGTATTGGGCAGATAAGTGACCTTCTTGGGATCGATGAAATCGGTCAGCATCGGCGCAGCCCGATCGCTGACATTGACTCGCCGCACCGCGACGGTGACGATTTCTGCGCCAGATGCGGCCAGCGCCGCGGCGTTTTCTGCGAAGTCCTTGTATTTGCCGGTCCCGACAATCAGCCGTGAGGTGAAGGTCCGCCCGGCGACAGTCCAGGTGTCAGCCGGCGCCAGACCGGCTTGGCCGCCACCAACGAAATGAACAATTTCGAGCGCATCCCCTTCGCAAAGTGTCACCGCCGCCAAAGTCGACCGCGGCACGATTTCGCCATTGCGTTCGACTGCAACCTTGGCGGGATCAAGTTCAAGGCTGCGCACCAGATCGGCAATCGAACCGGGGGCAGCGTGGCGGGATTCGCCGTTAAGCAGAATGGCAAGCGAAGCAGTCATGCCCCGCAGATAGCGATGATGTTGGGCTTGGCAATGCGCAAGCGCATCGCAGCACCACGGCCCACTCCCTTGGCCCGGTGGCGCACCGAAAGCACAATAGCTTGCTCGCTAAACCTGAAGCGCGTTCAGAACCCGTGGCGCAAGTTGCGTAAATGCGCCCAAGCCAGCAAAGCTACCCCCATGATGGTCAGCACGCCTTCTGCGGTGCCGTGGCCAACGAACAATGCCAGACCCATCAGGCCAAGCCCGGCAGCGCCGACCTGCAGCGGCACGGCATCACCATGGCGCACCACGCCCATCACCAGCGTAACCCCGCCCACCGCAATCGCCAGCGCCAGACCGACCCGGTGGATTGCAGGGGACAACAGCACTTCGCCGCCCAAGCCAAGCCCGGCGACCAGCAGCAACCCGGCCAGACAATGCAGCGCGCACAGCCCCGAGAGGATCACTCCGAGCCGGTCAAGCCGGCCCCGAATCGAGGTAAACGCCTGTCGCATTGCGGCGCTCATGTATGTGATGGTGTAACATCTTGCAAGGGGCGCATGGCAAATGCACTTTAGGGCTCTTGCGCTTTGCCGCACCAATTGTCACAGGGCGGCGCATGAGCCCTGCATTGACAGACCGAGCATCGCCGCGCCCGCTGGCTGTGGCGCGCTGGCTATGGGCGGTCGCCGCTTTGGTGGTGACCATGGTGGTGGTCGGCGGAATCACCCGGCTGACCGAATCGGGATTGTCGATCACCGAATGGCACCCGGTCAGCGGGGCGTTGCCGCCGACGACCGAAGCGCAATGGCAGGCACAGTTTGCCGCGTATCAGCGCATCCCGCAATATACCCAGGTCAACGGGCCGGCCGGGATGACGCTGGGGGCGTACAAATACATCTTTTTCTGGGAGTGGTTCCACCGCCTGCTCGGGCGGGTGGTCGGGTTGGCGTTTGCGCTGCCGCTGGCGTGGCTGTGGCTGCGCCGCGCGATCCCGCCGGGGTTTCACTTGCGGCTGCTGGGGCTGCTTGCGCTGGGCGGGCTGCAAGGGTTGGTCGGATGGTGGATGGTCAGTTCGGGGCTCACGCAAGACGTCAAGGTGAGCCACCTGCGGCTGGCGACGCACCTTGCGCTGGCGCTGATCACTTTAGCCGCGTTGGTCTGGACCGCGCTTGATCTGCACGCCAATGCGCGCGGTCAGGCGCGGGCCCGGCTGACCTGGCTGGGGGCGGCGGGTCTGGGCATCCTGGCGGTGCAACTGATCTATGGCGCGATGCTGGCAGGGCTGCGCGCCGGGCCCATCGCCGGGGCCGGTTGGCTCAACTGGCAAGCGTGGCCGCTGATGCAGGGGCAACTGGTGCCAGCTGGGATCGACTGGTCGCACGGGATCCTGCACGCCTTGCTTTACGATCCCTATCTGGTCCATTTCCTGCACCGCTGGTGGGCGTGGGCCGTGGTTGCGGTGATGATCGTGCTGGCGCGGCGGCTGCGCCCGCTGAACCGGTCCGCCGCGCGCGCGGTCCATGCAGCGCTGGGCAGTCAGGTGCTGTTGGGGATCGCCACGGTGATGAGCGGAACGGCGTTGTGGCTGGCCGCGCTGCACCAGCTAACCGGGGCGCTGCTGTTAATCACCACGGCCTGGGGCGCGCACACCTTGGGACAAAGCCGCCGCGCTGAACCCCAACATCGGGCCGCCAGGTAAATATCGCCATCAGTAGAATTACTTGACGAAAGCGGATCGCGCTGCGTCAATGTGGCTGATCCGTCAGGCTAGCTCGCAGGAGGCAGACGTGTTGGGCAAATACGGCAAATTGATTGAACGCGCCATGGCTCCGCAGCGGATCGGGCGATGAAAGCGACTGCTGTGTTACTGGCAGGCGCTGCCGCGGTGCTACCGGTATTGGGCGCGCAGTGGCCGGGCGCCGCGGCCGAAGCTGCGCCAACGCACGCTGCGCCAGTCCGGTTTTCCCCGCCCGCTACCCCGATGGTGTTGAGCCGCACGGTGATTCGCGAATTGTCGGGGGGCCAGCAACTGGTGGTCACGCGGCGGTTCCGTGTCCAATTCGTGCCGAGCGTCTCCGGCTACACGCTGACCGGCGCTCCGCTTGACGTAAGGATTGAGGTTCCGCCGATGCTGGCCAAGCTGGCCGAGTTGGAGCGGCAGCGCACTGATCCGGGACCGTTTCCGCTGACCGTCGACGCGCGCGGCATGATCCAAACCGCGGACAGTACCTCGGCCATTCCGGCCATCCGCGATTCGATCCGGCAGGCCGGCACTGCGATGATCGGCACCGCTCCGATCCTGCCAGACCAGCGCCGCGACGCCGCCCAATTGCTGGGGCAACTCGCCAGCAATCAGCGCATTTCGCCATGGCCGGCCGATTTGTTCGTGGCAGCCAATGGCGAGCGCCGTCAGCACCGCAGCATCGCGCTGGCCGATGGCAGCCAGGGCGAGGTCGAAGTGATCCTCAAGGTTGATCAACTGCTCCCGTGCGGGATGCCCGCGTCGTTTGAGCGGATCATTACCACGCAGCTCGCTGGCACGCAGCGCATCTCCCGCGAGCGCTGGACGATGGCCATGCTTCCGGACTAGTAGCTGCAGGCAACTCTACGGTATTATTATACCTCTCGGGAAACCCGCGCGAAAGCTTGACTTTGCTGCGCCATTCCGCGATTGGCCCGCTTCCGTAACGGGAGCCGATGAGCGAATCGGGTCCGGTTGTTCAGGGATTGACCCTTTTAAACGAAGGAAAGCTGGCCATGAAGGCGCTCAGCAAGGTCACCCGGTCGATTAAGCCGGCCGAGGTGGAAAAGAAATGGCATCTGATCGATGCCGAAGGACTGGTGGTCGGACGCCTGGCGGTGGTTATCGCCAATCGCCTGCGCGGCAAGCACAAGCCAAGCTATACCCCGCATGTCGATTGCGGCGATCACGTCGTCGTGATCAATGCCGACAAGGTGCAGTTCACCGGCAAAAAGCGCGCTGACAAGGTGTATTATAAGCACACCGGTTACATCGGCGGGATCAAGGGCGTCACCGCCGCCAAGGTGCTTGACGGCCGCTTCCCCGAACGGGTGCTCGAAAAGGCAGTCGAACGCATGGTGCCACGCGGTCCGTTGGGCCGTGACCAGATGCGCGCGCTGCATCTCTACAGCGGAACGGAGCATCCGCACGGCGGAACCCAGCCCGAACCGCTCGACGTTGGGGCCATGAGCCGCAAGAACAAGGTGGGTGCATAATGTCCGACACGACCGTCACCGATCTCGCCGATCTGGGCGAAATCGCCGAAGTCACTGCTACGCCCGCAGCGCCAACCATGCCGCTGCGCGAAAAGCAGATTGATGCGCAAGGCCGCGCTTATGCGACCGGTCGCCGCAAGGACGCGGTTGCCCGTGTCTGGATCAAGCCCGGCTCGGGCAAGATCGTGGTCAATGGCCGCGATCAGGAAACCTACTTCGCCCGCCCGACCTTGCGTCTGGTGCTGAACCAGCCGTTCCAGATTTCGGAACGTGAAGGCCAGTATGACGTTATCGCCACCGTCAAAGGTGGCGGACTTTCGGGCCAGGCCGGCGCGGTCAAGCACGGCATTTCGCAAGCGCTGACCAAGTTTGAGCCAGTGCTGCGCGGCGTCGTCAAGGCTGCCGGGTTCCTGACCCGCGACAGCCGCGCGGTCGAACGCAAGAAGTACGGCAAGGCCAAGGCGCGCAAGAGCTTCCAGTTCTCGAAGCGCTAGGCTTCGGGCGGAACTTGCCAATAACAACAAAGGGCGGTCCCGCGGGGCCGCCCTTTTTGGTTGCGCTAGTGCACCGGCGGATCGATCTCTGGAACGGCCCCGATCGGCGCGACTGGCTCGCCGGGCTGGCGTGGCGGCATGGCATCGCGTGGTACCGCGCCAAGCTGCATCTGGTCGGTCGGAATGTGATCGAGGGAGCGCACCTGGACGTTGACGGCATCGGTGGTGATAGTCAGTTCGTTGAAGCTCGCCGGGGTTGACCTGATCCGCTGCGACAGGGTCCCGGCACCGATCATGCGGAGCGGGCCATTGGCGGTTTGGGCAACCAGGTCGAACGGGTCGTGGACGTGGCCGGTAAGCACTCCGGCAACCCCGCGGGCCGCCAGGGCGGCCATCGCCGCCGTCCCGCCAATGGTCAGCAACTCGCCGTGCGGGCCGCGCTCAAGCAAGGGATGATGCGCCGTGACGAGCACCCGGTGACCCGCTGGAACCCGGTCGATCGCGCTCAGCGTCTCGGCCAGGGCGCGCGTGCTTACCCGGCCTTCGGACCACGGCCAGCGCCATTGAGCCTTGACCGCGGTAAGCAGCGGAACCACCGAAATGCCCGGCAAGGTGAGCGGCTTTTCAAGCAGGCACTGCACCTCGAGGAAGCGCCGGTACGGATCGACAAAGCGTTCAATCAAGTTGAAGTAGGGCATGTCGTGATTGCCGACCTCGACCGTGACCGGCACTTCGAGCGCGCCGATCCAGTCGCGCGCGGCGGCAAATTCGCGGCGCCGGGCGCGCATGGTCAGATCGCCGGTAATCAGCACAGCGGCGGGCCGCTGGCGGACGATCGCCGCGCGTACTGCATCGAGCGCGCTGCGATCTTCAAGCCCGAAATGGATATCGCTGAGGTGGAACAGCGTAAGAGGTTCAGCCATGCCCGGTTGCAAGCAGATCGAGCGCCAGGGTGGCAAGCGAAAAGCGTTCTTCGCCGGTGCCGGTGACGCGCTCGCCGTCGATCATCAGTTCGATCGGGGTGCCGTCGGCCGAGCGGCAGACCAATTCGCGGTGGGTGCCCAATTCGTCGTGCGGCCCTTGCCGGAAGTCGCGCTGCAGCAAGGCCAGCCCATGCTTGAAATAATCGGCAAAACCGTCGGCGCGGTACCCATCGACGATCAAGCCTTGTGCACCCGGAACGAGCCGCACCCCGGCATAGCCCTCGGCGCTGCCGAGCGCAGGCTCGGTCAGCTGCACCATCGCCCCGCTGGCACTGTGTCGCGCGGCCTCGAGCGCGGTACTGGCCAGCTCGGTTAGATCGCCATCGCGCAGGCCCTCGCGCACATCGCTCCACTTTGCGCCCGGTCCGGCCAGCACTTCGCACAAGGCCAGATACGAAGCCGAGCGCACGCACGGCGGCTGCAGCGTGCGGGCTTGCCCGGCCGCAAAGGCCGCGATGATTGCCGCGGTGTCGCATGGATCGTGCAGCGTCTTGGCAAGCAGGTTCGTGGTCCCGCCGGGCAGCACCAGCACTTGCCCCGCCCAGCCTTCCAGCGGCGGCAGCACCGCGCCTAACGTGCCGTCGCCGGTGAACACTGCCAAAGTCGTAACGCGCGCCGCTTCGAGATCGGCGCGGCCGGGCAAATCTTCCGTGCTGCAATCGATCACCCGCGCGGGCGCGTGGCCAGCCATGCCCAGCTGCGCGGTCAGCGCGGCCAAAGTATCCGCATCGTTGCTGCCACTGGCGCTGTTTGCGACCAGCCACAGCAGTCTGGTATAAGTCATGGACGGAGTTTCCTTTGCGGCAAGAACGCCCGCGCGCCCGATTAGATCCGCCCGCTCAGGATCAGCCACGCCGAAACCGCGTTAACCGCCGAGTAGCAAGCATAAAAAAGCGCCCAGCCCCACGATCCCTGCGCCGCCAGCAGCATCGTCCCGACCAGCATGGCAAATTCGACATAGAGCGAAAACTGCCCGCCGAGCAGCTGGAAGAAAAACGGCACCCGCCCAAGCATCGGATGGTCGCTGTCGAGCACCGCGCGGTGCATCGCAAAATTGCCCATCCCGAGCAGAAAGACGAACACCAAGCCCATTGCCCGGCGGTATTAGCGTCCGGCCATCGCCTTGGCACGCGAAAGATACGTCCGCCCGATCCGCACCATCGTGCCGTCATCAAGCTCGGCCGACCATACCCCCAGCCCATCGTGGCGCAGCCCGGTGATCCGGTCGCGGCGCAAAATGGTCGAGCGGTGCAAGCGGATAAACCGCTCGGGATCGAGCCGCGCTTCGAGCCCCGAGACGGTCTGCAGCAGCAGATAACTGCGCCCCGCCCCGTTGTTCTGGCCGATATGCAGCCGAACGTAATCGCGTTCAGCGTCGATCCGTTCGACATCGGCAGCGGCAATCCGCAGCAGTTCGGAGCGGTATGGCACCCAGAATTCGGTCAGCCATTGCGGCTCGCCGCGCGCGCGGGTGCTGCGCCGCGCCGTGGCCCGCGCGACTGCGCGCTCTAACCGCTCGGGGGTAACCGGCTTGAGCACGTAATCGACCGCATCGAGATCAAACGCTTCGACCGCAAAATTATCATGCGCGGTGACGAACACGACGGCGGGCGCATCGGCGCGGCGCGTCAGCGCGCGCGCCACCGCCAGCCCGTCCAGCTCGGGCATGGTCATGTCGAGCAGCACCAGTTCGGGCGCCAGTTCGGTAATCGCCGCAAGTGCTGCGGCGCCATCGCGCGCCGTGCCGATCACCCGCAACCCGGCAATCCCGGCGCAGATCAGCGCCATCCGCTCAAGCGCCAGCGGCTCGTCATCGACGATCAGTGTCGTCAGCCCGGGCGCATGGGGTTCAACCATCGGATTCGTACGGCAACCGGATGACCGAGCGCCAGCCACCCGCTTCAACCGGGCCCGAGCTCAGACTGGCCGCATCGCCATAACGCGCCGCCAGCCGGTCGCGCACGTTTGCCAGCCCGATCCCGAACCCGTGATCGCCATCGTCGGGCCGCGCCGGGCCGTCGTTGCTCACTTCGAGCACCAGCTGGCCACTTTCCTCGGCCGCGGCGATCGTCACAGTCACCGGGCGCGCGGTCACGGCGACAGCATAGCGCACCGAATTTTCAACCAGCGGCTGCAAGATCAGCCCCGGCACGCAGGCGTGCTCAAGCGCGGCGGGCAGATCGAACCGTGTGCGCAGCCGCTCGGGGAAGCGCACCGCCTCGATCTCGAGATAAGCGCGCTGCAATCCGACCTCGGCTTCGAGCGCGATATCGCCGGTCGGGTCTTCGGCCAGGCTGCGGCGATAGAATGCCGACAGCGTCTGGATCATCTTTTCTGCCGCCGCATCTTTGCCGGTCATCACCAGCGCCGACAGCGAGTTCAGCGTGTTGAACAGGAAGTGCGGGTTCACCTGATAGCGCAGCGAGCGTAGCTCCGAAGCCTTGGCGGCGCGGCGGTATTCGCCTTCGCGGCGTTCAGCCGCGCGCGCTTGCTCGGCATTGACCATCGCAAAATACAGCGCCGCCCACGCCAGCAGCAGGAAGTAGCGCCCGATCGCAATGTCGGTCAGCTGCCGCCACAATCCCTGTTCGGCGAATTTCTGCTGGAGCGCGGCAAGCTGCTGGCGGGTCAGTTGCGGTGGATCGGGCAGATCGACCAGCACATTGCCCGCAGTATCGTGGCGGATCTGCACCTCGCTAGGGTTGCGTTCCTGCTTGAAATTGCGCTGATCGATGCCGGAAAAGACCTGGGTGTTGACCAGCGCCAAGGCCAGCGCGGCGGGTACAATCACCACCGCAGCGATTCCCATGCGCACCCCGACCCGGCGATCATCGAAGAGCCGCAGAATCGCCCAGACCATTACCGTCACCGCCATCCCGGCCGCCGTGACGACCAAGCGCAGCGCAAACATTTCGGCAAAATAGCTGCGGTCGATCAGCACGCTGCGCAGCGTGATCAGCGCCAGATAGCACAGCCACAGCCCCGCAATCGAGGCGAGCACGGTGCGCGCCGGCACCCGGCTGGGCTGGAGATCGGTGTGGTCCGTCACGCTGGCTGGGTTAGCCGCGAACCGGCCTGCAAGGCCAGCGGCTTGGTCGAGGCGACTCGCGCATTGGTCGATTGCGCAGGAGCCGGCACAGCAGTGCAGGGCGGTGGCCGAACCGCTGCAACACGGTGCACCATGCAAGCCGAGCGCAGTATCAATGGTGGCAAGACGGTGCAGAAATCGCAGCTATAGGCCAAATTAGCCTAGTCTTTTCAGCATTTTGCAATGCAGGAAGCGATTTCGTGCTGCGGCTCCTGGAAGGCGCTGCGCACGCATGGACCTGCCATCGCGCGAAGATGTAGGAAAGGTCTTTTCGCCCGCGTTACTTTGCTGAAACTCCGGTTGCGTTGGCGCGCCGGGCGACGTGCTGCGCCTTCTAAATTTTCTGTTGTGTTTACACAACGAATTGTTTATAAAAAACGCATGACGCAAGACATTCACAACAGACTTGCACTGTTCCGCGCCGAACGTGCCATGTCGCGGCGCGAGCTGGCACAGGCGGTCGGGGTCAACCCGCAAACCGTCGGCTACCTCGAGCGCGGTGATTACAAACCGAGCCTCGAACTAGGAATGAAGCTGGCGCGGGTGTTCGCGGTGCCGGTGGAGTTGCTGTTTTCGTTCGATCCGTTTCCCCCCATGGCAGATGCGCTGCGCGCCGCAGGAGAACGACCATGATTTCCTACGATACGATTGGTCTCCGCCTGCCGATGCGGGTCCTGCGGTTCCGCCGCTTGGGACAATTTGCTCTGCTCGCCTATCCGGCTGGCTTCGCGCTGACCTGCCTCGGACCAAGCGGCAGCGGGCCGTTTATCGCTGGCATGGCGCTGGTTCTCGCGGGTTTTGCCGCGACGATTGTGCTGATCGGCACGGGTATCAACCAGGTCGCGTCGGGGACCGGCGCCGGGCTCGACGAGTTCGAGCTGGCGGCCCGATTGCAGGCGCATTCGGATGCTTACCGCTGGTTCGGCGCCTTTGTCAGCGCCTCGTTCAGCGCGGCAATGATCGCGCAATTGTTCGGAGTGACGCTCGACACCGGCTCGGACCGGTTCTTCGCCTATTTCCTCTGGGTGATCGGCTACGGCGCGTTGCTACCGGGGTGGTTCCTCGCCCGGCGCTTGCGTCCGGATCCCGACCCGGCGGACTGATCCGACGTTCAGGTCGGGAGGAGCTGCTCGCGCGCGATCTTTTCTTTCCACACCAGCGGAGCGAGTTTGTGGACGTTGTGCCCTTCGCTGTCGACCGCGACGGTTACCGGCATGTCCGCGACGGTGAATTCGTAGATCGCCTCCATTCCCAGATCCTCGAACGCCACCACGCGCGATCCGCGGATTGCCCGGCTGACCAGATAGGCAGCGCCGCCCACCGCCATCAGGTACGCGATCTTGGCCTTGGCAATCACATCGACCGCGCCTTGCCCGCGCTCGGCCTTGCCGATCATGGTCAGCAGGCCAAGCTCGCACATCATCTCGGTGAACTTGTCCATCCGCGTCGCGGTGGTCGGCCCGGCCGGCCCGACCACTTCGCCCAGCACCGGATCGACCGGGCCGACGTAGTAAATCGCGCGGCCTCTGAAATCGACCGGCAGTTCCTCGCCTTTGGCCAGCATATCCTGAATGCGTTTATGCGCGGCATCGCGCCCGGTCAGCATTTTGCCGCTCAACAGCAACCGGTCGCCCTGCTTCCAGCTCTGCACTTGTGCCGGAGTAAGATGATCGAGGTCGACGCGTTTGGCCGCCGCGTCGGGCTGCCAGTTGACGTCAGGCCATTCATCCAGCTTGGGCGCTTCGAGGAATACCGGTCCCGAGCCGTCGAGCGTGAAATGCGCGTGGCGGGTGGCGGCGCAATTGGGGATCATCCCCACTGGCTTGCCCGCCGCGTGGCACGGCGCGTCGAGGATCTTGACGTCAAGAATGGTCGAGAGCCCGCCCAACCCTTGCGCCCCGATGCCAAGCGCGTTGACCCGGTCGAATATCTCGATCCGCATTCGCTCGATATCGGTCTGCGCCCCGCGCTGCTTGAGCTGCGCCATATCGATCGGTTGCATCAACGCTTGCTTGGCGAGCTGCATGCAGTGTTCGGCGGTGCCGCCGATGCCGATCCCCAGCATCCCCGGCGGGCACCAGCCCGCGCCCATCAAGGGCAACATTTCCTCGACCCAGTCCTGCACCGAATCGCTGGGGTTCATCATCTTGAACTTGCTCTTGTTTTCGCTCCCACCGCCTTTGGCTGCAACGTCGATGCTGACCGTGCGGCCCGGCACCATCGTGACGTGCACCACGCTGGGGGTATTGTCGCGGGTGTTGCGGCGCGTGAACGCGGGGTCGGCGAGGATCGAGGCGCGCAGCTTGTTATCGGGGTTGAGGTAAGCCTGACGCACCCCCTCATCGACCACCTCCTGCAACGACCGCGCCGATTCGAGCCGGCATTCCTGGCCCCATTCGATCAGCACATTGACGATCCCGGTATCCTGACAGATCGGACGGTGGCCTTCGGCGCACATCCGGCTGTTGGTCAGGATTTGCGCAATGGCATCCTTGGCTGCCGGGCCTTGTTCGGCCGAATAGGCCGCGCCGAGCGCGCGAATGTAATCCATCGGGTGAAAATAGCTGATGAATTGCAGCGCATCGGCCACGCTTTCGATCAGGTCGGCTTCGCGGATTGTTACCATCTCAGCCATCGCTCGGCTCCTCATCTGTGTCGTTGCCCAAATCGTCGTCGCGCCCTCAATAGGCGCAGCGCGGCCCGCCCGTCAAAGCGCTTGGCGCGGCTTTGGCCAACGGTTATGAGGCAAGCGATTGCCTGGCTGTTTTAGGTGTGTAATACAGCTTGCGAAAGGGCCGAACCAATGATTGCAACCACTGCCGATCCCGCTGCCCCGGCTGAGACCCTGGCTGACACCCTGGCTGACACCTTGGCTGACACCCGCGCGGATCTGAGCGCGGCGCGGCGCGCGATGATCGACAGCCAGCTGCGGGTCAGCGGGGTCAATCATGAACGCGTGCTGGCGGCAATGCTGCACGTGCGGCGCGAAGATCACCTGCCGGCCGCGGCGCGAGGCCACGCCTACATCGACCGGGCGATTGCGCTTGGCCAAGGCCGGGCGCTGCCCGCCCCGCTGTTCCACGGCCTGCTGCTAACCGAAGCTTTGCCGGCCGCGGGTGAGCGGGTGCTGGTCGTCAGCGGGGGCAGCAGCTATCTGGCGGCACTGGTCGAAGCCATGGGGGCGTTGGTCGATAGCCTTGATGCGGCGCAACCGCTCGCGGTTACAGGCGCTGCTCAGGGCTATGACCTGATGCTGATCGACGGGGCGATCGAACAGCTGCCCGCCGGGCTGGCCGATGCGCTGGTCGATGGTGGGCGCGTGGTGACCGGACTGGTGCTGCGCGGGGTGACCCGGTTGGCCAGTGGCCGCAAAGTGGGCGGCGCGGTGCAATTGCTTGCGTTGGCCGAAGTCGGAATACCGGTGCTCGGGTCCTTCGCCCGGGCCGCAAGGTGGAGTTTCTAAAGCGATGATCAAGCTCAGGGTTTCGCGGTTAACGCGCGGCGTGTTGCTGGCCGGCGCGGGCGCACTGCTGGCCGGTCCGGCACTGGCCGACGAATTGCGCGAGGCGCTGGCCCTGGCCTATCAAAGCAACCCGACGCTCGAGGCAGCGCGGGCGCAACAGCGCGCGGTCGATGAAACCGTGCCGATCGCGCGCGCAGCTGGCTTGCCGTCGCTGTCGGGGACGGTGTCATATACCGAATTCCTCAAAACCAGTGCCAACTCGTTCACTTCGCCGGCGCGCGCATTTGATGCGCAGGCGCAGCTCGGCGTGCCGATTTACAGCGGCGGCGCGGTGAAGAACTCGGTGCGCGCGGCAAATACCCGGGTCTTGGCCGGGCAAGATGATTTGCGCGGGGTTGAAAGCGGGCTGTTCTCACAAGTGGTCGCCGCTTATATGGATGTTATTCTGGCGCAGGAGGTGGTCAAGCTGAACCGATCGAACGTCAGCCAGCTGCAAGTCAATTCGCAAGCCAGCACAGACCGGTTCGAGATCGGTGATCTGACCCGAACCGACGTGGCGCAATCCAATTCGCGGCTGGCACTGGCGCGCGGCCAGGTCCGCAACGCCGAGGCAAATCTGATCGCCGCGCGCGAACGCTATATTCAGGTCGTCGGCAAGGTTCCGGTCGATCTGCAAGCACCGCCGCCGCTTGCCGGAATGCCCAGTTCGGCGGGCGAAGCGGTCGCGGTCGCGCTTGATCACAATCCTGATCTTGCCGCCGCGCAACAGCGGGCCAAAGCTGCCGGGTTCGACGTCAAGGTGGCTGGTGCGGGGCGGTTGCCGCGGATCAGCTTGTTCGCCGGTTCGGACTATACCGATTACCTCGGCACGCTGGGCGCAGGCGTGGGGGTACCGGGCCAGTTCATGCAGAAATCGACCACTGCCCAGGCCGGCGTGCGTGCCAGCATCCCGATTTTCCAAGGCGGCTTGCCCGCCGCGCAACGCCGCGCAGCGCAAGGCCGTCAGGACGCCGCGAGCGAGCAGGTGATCGGGGTTGAACGCGCGGTGGTTGCCAACGTCCGCTCTGCGTTTGCGCAGTGGCAAGCGGCGCAGTCATTGATCGCCTCGTCGCAAGTGGCGGTCGATGCCTCGGCGCTGAGCCTAGAGGGGGTGCGCGCCGAAAACAGCGTCGGCAACCGCACTATTCTCGACATTCTCAATGCCGAGCAGGAATTTCTCACTGCGCAGGTCCAGCGCGCCACCGCGCAGCGCAACGCTTATGTCGCGGGGTTCAATCTGCTCGCCGCAATGGGCAAAGCCGAGGCGCGCGATCTTGGGTTCGATGGCGGCGTACTGTACGATCCGACGGTCAATTTCGAACGCGTGCGCGGCAAAATCTGGGACTGGAGCAACGATCCCGAGCCGACCACCGGATCGACGCGGACCGTTGACACGCCGCCGCAGGACGGCTCAGTTAGCCCTTAGTGATTCTGTCCCAGCGAGGGACAACCTGGAGTCGGGGGACACATGCGCCAAGCCGGAGAGCCATCGGTCGAGGAGATTCTCGAATCGATCAAAAAAGTGATCGCACGCGATAACCGCGTCGGTGCCGCTGAAGAACGGCGTGAGCGCGAAGAGCGCGGTCTGCCCGAAGACGCGGCCAGCGCCGAACCCGCGATCGCCGCCGAACCCGACGACGTGCTCGATCTGGCCGGAATCGGCGAATATGTCGAAGCCGACGAAGCCGCCGAAGATGCCGCGCATCTGGCGGCGCACGATGATGATGCTGTCGCGGCGGCACCCGAAGGTCCGCTGGTCGCGCGCGAAACCGTCAGCTCGATCAGCGAATCGCTCGCCGCGCTGGCCCTGATGGCGCAGCCGCCGGCACCGCCGCAGATCGTGCGCTCGGGCGAAACTTCGCTCGAAGGGTTGGTGCGCGATCTGCTCCGCCCCGAGCTGGCGGCGTGGCTCGACAAGAACCTGCCTGCACTGGTGGAAAAACTGGTCGCTACCGAAATCGCGCGGATCGTCGGCAAGAAGGGCTAGGCCGCCCCGGCAAGTGCCGCTAACCTTGGCGGCATGATCAAACAGACCCTTGCCCTCAGCGCCGCCGCGGCCGCGCTGTTTACCCCTGCATTCGTCAGTGCCGCACCCGCTGCCGCTGCGCCCGCGCGCACCATGTCGCCGCAAGATCTGGTCACGCTCAAGCGTGTCGGCAGCCCGGCGGTTTCGCCCGACGGCAGACTGGTGGTCTATCAGCAGACCGACACCGATCCGGTCAGTTACAAGCGGGTCACCGGGCTATGGCGCGTCGGCACGGCCGGCGGATTGCCGCAGCGGATTGCCGATTTGCCCGATGCCAGCGAATCCGCCCCCGCGTTCAGCCCCGATGGTCGGCGGCTCTATTTCATTTCGGGCAAATCGGGCAGTGACCAGTTATGGCTGCTTGATCTGAGCAGTGCTGGCGCCGCTCCGGTCCAGGCGAGCGCATTCAAGACCGACGTGGCCGGGTTCGCGCTTGCCCCCAATGGCCGCAAAGTACTGGTGTGGGGCGATGTTGCGCGCGATTGTCCAACGCTGGGCTGCGACAAGAGCGGCGACACCGCGCAGCCTGGCCCCGGCACCGGACGGCATTACACCGATGGCAGCGGGTTTGTGCGGCATTGGGACGCGTGGGAAACCCCGGGGAATTATAGCCGCAGCTTTGCCTTCGGGCTCGATCCAGGCGGCAAGATCGCGGGCGATGGCGCAGCGCTCGATGGTCCGCCGGGCACATTGACTGGTGACACCCCGGGCAAGCCGTTCGGTGGCAATGAGGATGTTGCGTGGAGCGCGGATTCAAACGGGGTTTATTTCGCCGCGCGGCAAGCCGACCGTAACGAACCGCTGTCGACCAATATCGACGTCTGGCACAGCCCGATCGATGGCACCGCGCCGCATAACCTGACCGCTGACAACAAAGGCACCGACAGCCAGCCCAGCCCTTCACCCGATGGCCAGTGGCTGGCTTATGCCGCGATGGCGCGCCCGGGTTACGAGGCTGACCGGTTGGTGGTGCAGCTGCTTAACCTCAAAACCGGCGAACGCCGCGCACTGACTCAGGGCTGGGACCGCTCGGCAGGCTCGATTGCGTGGAGCCCCGACAGCAAGGCGCTGATCGTCACCGCCGAGGACGTGCTCGACAATCCGGCGTTCCGGATCGAGCTGGCGAGCGGCAAGGTGACCCGGCTCAAACTCGCTCCCAAAGGGCTGAGCGAAGGCCACATCGGCGCGGTGACCCCGCTCAAGCATGGGGGCTTCGTGTTTACCCGCGACGCCATCGCCAATCCGGCTGAGGTCTATATCGCGGAGCGCGGCAGGCCGGGCCGCGCGTTGACTTACGCCAACGCCGCGCAATTGGCCGAGCTCGGCCGTGTGACCTCGACCCGGTTCAGCTTCAAGGGCGCGAACGGAGATACCGTGTGGGGCCAGATCCACGAGCCGACAGGCGTTACCGGCACGTTGCCAGTGCTGCTGGTGGTTCACGGCGGGCCGCAAGGCACCATGAATGACAGCTGGTCCTTCCGCTGGAATCCGCGGCTGATGGCAAGCCAGGGCTACGGCGTGGTGACGATCGATTTTCATGGCTCGACCGGATACGGCCAAGCCTTCACCGACAGCATCAACCGCGATTGGGGCGGCAAGCCGCTTGAAGACCAGCAGCTCGGCCTTGCCGCCGCGCTGGCCGCGCATCCCAAGCTTGACGGCACCAAGGCATGCGCGCTCGGCGCATCTTACGGCGGTTATATGATGAACTGGATCGAGGGCAATTGGCCCGACCGGTTCAAGTGTCTGGTCCAGCATGACGGCGTATTCGATGCGCGCGCGATGGCGTACGAAACCGAAGAGCTGTGGTTCGATGAATGGGAACATGGCGGGCAGCCCTATTATGCCGCGCCCGACGAATACGAGAAGTGGAACCCGGTTAATCATGTCGCCAAGTGGCAGACCCCGATGCTGGTGATCACCGGTGAGAAGGATTTCCGGATCCCTTACACACAAGGGCTGGCGTCTTACACCGCGTTGCAGCGGCGCCAGATCCCGAGCGAACTGCTGGTCTTCCCCGAAGAGAACCATTGGGTGCTGAAACCCAAGGATTCGCTGCAATGGCACCAAACGGTGTTCGCCTGGCTGGCGCGTTACCTCCAGCCGGGGCGCTGAATGCCGCGTCCCGAATCCGCGCTGCTCAGCCCCGGTCGCTATCGGTTCAGCCATACGGTGACGACGCGCTTCGCCGACGTCGATCCCAATCAGCACCTCAACAACGTTGCCTTGGCAGCGATGATGGAGGATGCGCGGGTGCGGTTCAATCTGGCCATCGGGCTCAAGGTCAAAATTGGCGAACGCCGCGCCATGGTTGCCAGCGTCGGGATGGAATACCTGGCGCAAGGCCACTTTCCCCAGCCGGTCACGGCACATTGCGGAATTGAACAGATTGGCCGGACCAGCTGGTCGATCGCTCAACTGCTGGTGCAGGACGGCGCGGCGATTGCCTTTGCCCGATCGGTGATTGTGGCGATCGCCGATGATCGGCCCGCCCCGGTACCGGACGATACCCGCGCCTTGCTGGAAGGTTGGAGATTGACCGCATGACCAAGCCTGCCGATGAGTTGGACAAGGCGCGCGCCGCGCTGACCAAGACCGGCGGTGATCAGATCCGCCGCCACATATTCCTCTGCGCCGAAGCCGAAAAGGGCGAATGCTGCAGCCGCGCGGTCGGCACGCCGGCATGGAAGTATCTGAAAAAAGCGATCAAGCAGCGCGGGCTTGAGCGCACCATAGCGCGGACCAAGGCAGATTGCCTGCGGATTTGCGCCGCAGGTCCGGTCGCGGTGGTCTGGCCCGAGGGGGTGTGGTACCATTCGTGCACCGAGCCGGTTCTCGAACGGATTATCGAGGAACATTTGGTCGGCGGCGTGCCGGTCGAGGAGTTCCGGCTCTACCCCGCAGCGAGCTCTGAAAGCTGATTCGCCAAACGCGCGAGTTCGTGCCATCGTCTTGCAAAATCGTATCGACCCGGGAGAGTTGTGATGACGATTGCGCGATTGATCGAAGGCCGCAGCGACGAGATTGTCAGCTGCAACGCAGCTGCCAACGTCAGCGAGGCGGTGCGCATTCTGGCAGAAAAACGCATCGGCGCATTGCCGATCTACGCCGATGGGCAAGTGGTCGGGATATTTTCCGAACGCGACGTGGTTTACCAGCTGGCCGCGCACGGCCCGGCGATGTTAAGCAAAACAGTGGGCGAGGTAATGACTTCGCCGCCGATCACGGTCGACAAGGATTGCGGCATCCTCGATGCGCTTGGGTTGATGACCCGGCGCCGGATTCGTCATTTGCCAGTGGTTGATCGCGGGCAGGTCTGCGGGTTCGTGTCGATCGGCGATCTGGTCAAATACCGGATCGAACGGATCGAGGCTGACGCCGAAGCGATGCGCTCGTATATTCAAAGCGCGTGACGAAGCCTTGCTGAGAGCAGGGCGAACGCTTACATCACCCGGATGGATACGCAAACCATGACGCTTAGCCCGTCGGCCGCCGCGCGCGTCGCGGTGATTGCCGGCAAGCAAGGCAAGCCGGCGATCCTGCGGCTGTCGGTCGAGGGCGGCGGCTGCTCGGGGTTTCAGTACAAGTTCGGACTGGCCGCCGCACCCGAAGGTGACGATCTGGTGGTCGAGCAAGCTGGGGTAAGGCTGCTGGTCGACGCGGTCAGCCTCGATCTGGTTGCCGGGTCTGAGGTCGATTACGTCGAATCGCTGGGCGGTTCGGCGTTTCGCGTCACTAACCCCAATGCGGCTTCGGGTTGCGGCTGCGGTTCGTCATTCGCGATATGATCGGCCGGTCTGATTGCTTAACCAGCACCCGTCGCAGACCCGATGCACAATGAAGATTGCCACGTACAATATCAACGGCATCAAAGCGCGGCTGCCGCGGCTGCTCGAATGGCTGGCCGAAACGCGCCCGGCGGTGGCCTGCCTGCAGGAAATCAAGACGCAGGACGAAGGCTTTCCCGTCAGCGAGTTCGAGCAGCTGGGCTATCAGTCGATCTGGCACGGCCAGAAAGGCTTTAACGGCGTCGCCATTCTGGCCGATGGGCAACTGCCGGTCGAGGTGCAGCGCGGGCTGGCGGGCGAGCCCGAGGACGATCATTCGCGCTATTTGGAAGCCGATGTGGCCGGCGTGCGGATCGCCTGCATCTATTTGCCCAACGGCAATCCGCAGCCGGGGCCCAAATTCGATTACAAGTTGCGCTGGATGGCGCGGCTGCGCGAGCGGATGGCGGCAATCGCCGCCGAAGAAGTGCCGGCAATTGTGCTGGGCGATTACAATGTGATCCCGCGCGACAACGATGTCTACAACATCGCGGCGATGGCCACCGACGCGTTGATGCAGCCCGCATCGCGCGATGCCTATGCGCGGCTGCTCGCCGATGGCTGGACCGACGCGCTCGGCACGCTCAATCCGCAGGGCGGGGTATGGACCTTTTGGGATTACCAGGCCGGAGCATGGCAACGCGATCACGGCTTTCGCATCGATCACGGCCTGCTCTCGCCCGAACTGGCTGACCGGCTGACCGGAGCGGGGGTCGACAAGGATCACCGTGGCCGCGAAAAAGCCAGCGATCACGCCCCGGTGTGGTTTGAATTTGGAGTTTGAGCGCAGCAGGGACGAATGCAAGGCTCGTCCCTGATTTGTCCTGACGCCGCTATATCCTAACGATAGAACACGTGGTTTTCAATCCGGCCAACCCGCTTGAGGTGCCAGGTCGGAGTGACGTAAGCCGCGTGGAAGTACAGCGCGCCTTCGACCGGGCTGCGCCAGGTCCCCGAATGCGCGATCTGCGCGATCGCCACGGCATTCTTCCACTGGCGCGAGGTTTTGGCGATGCCCGGCATTGCGGTGCCGCGCACGAACGAGAATTGCGACGGCTGAAACACCACGCCGCAATAGGAATTAGGAAAACGGCCCGATTTGGAACGGGCAACAATCACCCGGCCGACCGCCAGTTGGCCGGTCAGCGATTCGCTTTTGGCTTCGAAATAGACTGCGCCAGCCAGGCAATTAAGCTCGCGCGAGAGATCGTAGGGCTGCGGCTGCGCAGCGACAAGAGTGGCCAGCGAACCGGCCCGGATCTGCGGCGCGTCGGTGGCTACAGTCACCGGCTCGTCGAGCAATGCCGGGGTGTTTCGGGGTGCGGTGGTTGCGCTTGCGGGCGGACTTTCCAACAGCGGAGCGGTTTGCGGCCGATCAGCGGGAAACACCACTGGTTCAAGCGTGGTGGCCGTTGTTACGGCTGGCGCAACGTTTTGCGCGGATGCGCCTGAACCATTGGCGCTGAAAATAATGGTACCAATCATTGCGGCCACTGCAATCGCACTGGCCCGGTGGAGCTTCTTGCTCATCAATCGTCATTCTTGGGCGGTTGGCGCGCCTGACGCAGGATTGGTTGGAAAGCTGGTGGTTGTTGCCATGCCCCAAACCGGAAACCCTGCCGGCTGCCCCCCGTCTGCGTGCTTGCAGTGCCGAGCCGATTTGCTCAGCGCGCCGCCCACGCATCAAAAGGTGGCCGCCCTTTGATTGTGCAGCGCGGCAAAGTCAAATAGAAGTTCCCGCTCAATCGATGAACCGTTCACCATTCACGATGTCCAGTTCAATCACCCATAAATCGGGGTCTTGTTCGCTGCGGCGGCGCGCGTATTCATCGAAGTTGGCTGCGTTTTCAGTACTTTCGACTTTCGATACGCTCCATTTGCGGGTGCCATCGGCGGTCGGCATTCGTTCAAACAACCGCCGATTAGTGCCGTTTTCCGCGCAAATGACCAAAATTGTCCCGGCTTCGCGTTCACCTTTATTAAGCACTGCGGCGAACCCGCCGGCCGCCGACACCTGGCGCAGCAGCCCCGAAACTTCGAGATGAGCGGGAAGCCGCGGGGTCATGCGCGCAGCGTCAATCGGGCCGGTCAGGCGGCGTCGCGGTCGATACCGTTAGCGAGCAGCGCATACAGCGCCTCGCCGCCGGTCGCCTCACCCAGCGCGGTGTGCAGCTTTTCATCGCGCATCATCCGGCTGATTGCGGCCAGGGCGTGCAAATGCGCTGCACCGGCGGCCTCGGGCGACAGCAGTCCAAACACCAGATCGACCGGCATGCCATCGGCAGCGTCGAACGCGACCGGGGCTTCAAGCCGCAAAAACACCGCCACTGGGCGGCCCAGATCGGGAACGCGGGCGTGCGGGATTGCCACCCCGCGGCCGAACCCTGTGCTGCCGAGCTTTTCGCGCTCTTCAAGTCGGTCGAGCACCAGCACCGGATCGAGCCCATAAACCGCCGCAAATCGCTGCGCCAGCCGGTCTAGAATGACCTGCTTGGATTCGGCAGCAATCGTACCGACAGCTTCGGGCAGCAAAGTGAAAAGTGCGGTCATAGCGGCGAACAGACTATCTTAAAATTGCACGGATGGTCCGGACAGGGGGCAAGGTGGCGGGAAAATCCCGTCGTCCAGCCCCTCCTCGCCTGATGGAAACGTGCGCGCCTTTACGCTACGCGTCAGGACGGTTCAACCCAGCCGATCGAACCGTCGCCGCGCCGATAGACCATATTATGCCGCCCGGTGCCAGCATTTTTGAACATTAGCGCGTTGGTGTTGCGCAGGTCGAGCATCATTACCGCATTGGAAACAGTGGTTTCGGGCACATCGACCCGGGTTTCGGCGATCACCAGCGGCGCATCGCCAGTAACTTCGTCAGCCTCGTCATCGGGCTCGGCGAAGACGGTATAGCTCGCTTCTTCTTCGCGCAGCACTTGCGCGCTTTGCGCCGAATGATCGGTCAACCGGCGCTTGTAGCGGCGCAGTTGCTTGTCGATTTTCTCCGCCGCCTGATCGAGCGCCAAATGCGCGTCCTGTGCTATCCCCGCGCCTTTGAGCACCAGCCCCTGCATTACATGCGTCACCACATCGGCGCGGAACGCACCGGCCGGCGCACGATTGAAGGTTACCGTGCTTGATAATGCGCCGCTGAAGTATTTCCCGACAATCGCCGCCATGCGGTCCTGCGCGTGAGTTTGCAGTGCTTCGCCAGTTTCGACCTGGTGGCCCGATACGCGAATGTCCATGAAAACGTACTCCTTATGCGTTGCACGAAACCCCGTTCAGCGCTGCCACAGCGGCGCTTTAAGCGTCTCGATAAAGACAGCATGTGCTGCCAGCTCAGCCTCGCTCGGCAAATGCGGGCGAGCGGGACGGAACGTCCGTTGGCGTTGCGGCAAGCCGGGGCCTGCCAGCGCGTGATCATCGCCGCGCTCGGCTGCCAGGCTAAGCCCGATCTGGCGCCCACCGGTCAGCTCGACATAGACCTGCGCGAGCAGTTCAGCGTCAAGCAGCGCGCCGTGGCGAGTGCGGTGGCTACGATCGATCCCATAGCGGCTGCACAGCGCGTCGAGGCTGAGCTTGGCCCCGGGGTGGCGGACCCGCGCCAGCTGGACCGTATCGATCATCCGTTCGCGCGACAGCGGGGGCAGCCCGCACATCTCGAGCTCGGAGTTCACAAAACCAAAATCGAACCCGGCATTGTGCGCGACCAGCTTGGAATCGCCCATGAATTCAAGAATTTCGTGCGCGCGCTCGTGGAACCGTGGCTTGTCCGACAAGAAAGTGATCGACAGGCCATGCACAGCTTCAGCAGCGGCGGGCATATCGCGGTCGGGGTGAAAATAAGCGTGGAAAGTTGCCCCGGTCGGCACCCGGTTGACCATTTCGATGCAGCCGATTTCGACCAGCCGATCACCTGTCTTGGGGTCGAGCCCCGTGGTCTCGGTGTCGAAAATTATTTCGCGCATTGCCCAAAGGATATCTGCCTATCGCGCGGCGGATACAAGAGGCTTTCAGGCTATTTTTCGCCAGCCAGCAGTTTCCGGACCAGATGCTGCACGGCTTGGCGGGTCTGCTCGATCGCAACCCCGGTATCGATCACATAATCGGCACGCGCGCGTTTGTCGGCATCGGGCACTTGCAACGCCAGGATTTTGGCGAACTTGTCCGGGGTCATCCCGGGGCGCGCCAGCACCCGCGCGCGCTGCGTTTCCGCCGGAGCCGAGACCACCACCACCGCATCAAGACCGTGCTGACCCGCTTTCTCGTACAGCAGCGGGATGTCGAACACGATCAGCGGGGCGGCGGCGTGCTCGGCCAGAAACCCCACGCGGAGCAGCGCCACTGCCGGGTGTACGATCGCCTCGAGCCGCTTGAGCGCGGCCGGATCACCAAACACCGCTGCGCCCAGCTTAAGCCGGTCAACCCCCGCCGCGCCGGTCGTCCCGGGAAACGCTGCCTCGATGCTGCCAAGCAATGCGCCGCGCGGGCCCTGCAGTTCGTGCACCGCCGCGTCGGCATCGAACACCGGGACGCCCAGCGCGCGGAACATCGCCGCCACAGCGGATTTTCCCATCCCGATCGAGCCGGTCAGGCCAAGGATGAAGGGCTTGGTCACGGGGTCAGCAGCGCGCGCAATTTGGCATCGTGTTCGCGCGGGGCGAGTTGGCCGAAGAACAATGAAAACGCAGCGGCGGCTTGCCCGATCAGCATCGCCAGGCCGTCGATGGTGGTGAACCCGGCTGCGCGGGCATCGCACAGCAGCGCGGTTTCGTGTGGATGCGTGACGATGTCATAGACCACGCTGCCCGGCGGGACGTGACTCAGATCGAGCGTCAGCGGCGGCTGCCCGGCCATGCCGAGCGGGCTGGCGTTGATCACCAGATCGAGCAGCTGGCTGCGATCATCGAAGGCGAAATCGGTCGGCGCGGCAAAATGGCTGAGCGGCGGAGTATGATGCTCGCCGGTGGGGGCCAATTCGTCGAGCAATGCGCGCGCTTTGGCCGGATCGCGCGCGGCTAGCACGAGCGTGAAGCCGTGATCGGCCAAGGCCGCGACAATCGCCCGCGCGGCGCCGCCAGCTCCGAAAATCCGCGCCATCCGCACCAGCTGCGGTCGATCGAGCAGCGGTTTGAGCGGCTCGAGGAAGCCCGGCACATCGGTGTTCAAACCACGCAGCGCGGTGCCTGACCCCGGCACTACGGTGTTGACCGCCCCCACCCGTGCCGCCACCGGATCGAGCGCATCGAGCAGCGGCATCACCGCCTGCTTGTGCGGCATGGTGACATTGCACCCGCGCCAATCGGGATCGGACCGGCGTGCAGCGAAATAGTCGGCCAATCCCGCTGTGGTAACCTGGCAAGCGCGATAATCGGCCTCGATCCCGAGCTGCTCCAGCCAAAACTTGTGAATCGCAGGCGACTTTGACTGCGCGATCGGATCGCCGATCACTTCGGCGTAAATCATCGCGGCAGCGCTCCGTGATCGCGCAGCGCGCCGAGCACGGCCAGCAGTGGCATCCCCAGCACGGTGAAGTGACTGCCTTCGATCCGATCGAACAATTGCACCCCCGATGCCTCGATCCGGAACACCCCGACGCAACCGGCCACAGCGGGCCATTCGGCGGCGAGATATCGCGCGATGAAGGCATCCGAGAGCGCGCGCACATGCAGCACCGCCCGTTCGCCGTGCCGCCACAGCACCGTGCCATCGCGCACCAGCGCAGCGGCGCTGTGGAGCTGCATCGGCTGGCCCGAAAACGCGCGCAGATGATCCGCCGCCTGATCGCAGCTGGCGGGCTTGTCGAAGCGCCGCCCCGCCACTTCGACCAGCGAATCGCTACCCAGCACCAAGGCCCCGGGATGCAGCACGCTGACTGCCAGCGCCTTGGCCTCGGCCAGCGCCAGCGCAATTCCAGCTGAACCCGCGCCGGCCAGACTGGCTTCGAATGCCCGCTCATCAAGCGCGGCGGGCACCGCAGCGTACGTCACCCCGGCCGCATCGAGCATCGCCCGGCGCGAGTCGCTGCGCGAGGCGAGCACCAGTGTCATGCAGGTTCGCTGCTCACCGGGTTCGCGCGTGCCGCCAGGAATTCATTATAGAGATTGACGATCGCCGCCGCGCTTTCCTCGATCGAGCGGCGCGTGACATCGATCACCGGCCAGCCGTTATCGGCAAACATCCGCCGCGCAAATTGCACTTCGCGGGCCACGCGTTCGTTATCGACATAGGCCGTCTCAGGCGCTTGGCCAAGTGACAGCAGCCGGTTGCGGCGGACCTGTATCAGCCGCTCGGGCGCGGTGGTCAGCCCGACCACCAGCGGATGCTTAAGCCCGAACAGCAGTTCGGGCGGCGGGCTTTCGACCACGATCGGAATGTTGGCAACCTTGTAGCCGCGATTGGCGAGGTAAATGCTGGTCGGGGTTTTGGAACTGCGCGAAACCCCGGCCAGCACGATGTCGGCTTCTTCCCAGTTTTCCCAGCCGACCCCGTCATCGTGCGCAATGGTGAACTGGATCGCATCGACCCGCGCAAAATAAGCTTCGTCCATCGCGTGCTGGCGGCCCGGGCGCGCTTTGGGGATTTGCCCCAGCGCAGCCTCCAGCGCATCGACCGCGGCATCGAGCACCGGCACCACTGGCAGCCCAAGCGTCCGGACGTGTTCTTCCAGCCGCACCCGGGTATCGGCGTTGACCAAAGTATAGAACACCAGCCCAGGGTTGGCAGCGATTTCACCCATAATCCGGTCAAGATGCTGCTGCGAGCGGACCATCGGCCAGAAGTGCCGCACAACATCGGCACCCTCGAACTGCGCAAGCGCGGCCTTGGCCAGCATCTCGAGCGTTTCGCCGGTCGAATCCGACAGGAGATGAAGATGCAGACGCGACATGCGGGTAACCGGCCCAGCAGGCTGTGGATGATTGGCGGCATAAACCACGGGACAGCAGGGCTGACAAGTTCGCGGGACGATTTGCTGCCCACTACCGGCGACGCGATCGGGGGCTTGTCGACAAGTGGATAAGCCTACCCACAGGCCGGGGGTAGCGGGCATAACCTGTGCTTGACGCATCATGCCGACGATTCGGATCACGCGAGGGCCTGTTCACGCCGGGAGAATTCCGGCATGCGGCGCCAACCCCCGTTGTCCACAGGACCAACTACAACAGAATCCTTTTAAGATTCTAAATTGATTTGAATTGGAATCGCTCAAATGCCCGGTTTACTGCTCGACACCTTGCGCGGCGCCAACCTGCCGCAGCGGCCGGTCTGGTTAATGCGCCAAGCCGGGCGGTACTTGCCCGAATACCGGGCCTTGCGCGCCGAAAAAGGCGGATTTCTGCCGCTGGTCTATGATAGCGAGGCCGCTGCCGAGATTACCTTGCAGCCGATCCGGCGCTATGGCCTTGATGGTGCAATCCTGTTTTCGGACATTCTGATCGTACCCTATGCGATGGGGCAGGAGCTGGAATTCCTGCAAGGCGAAGGGCCGCGGCTGTCACCCCGGCTGGTCGATGCCGCGCTCGCCAGCTTGCACGCGGTGCCCGCACGACTCAGCCCGATTTACGAGACGGTCAAGCAGGTCAAGGCGGCACTGCCCGCCGACAAGACGATGCTGGGCTTTGCCGGCAGTCCGTGGACCGTGGCAACCTATATGGTTGCGGGCGAAGGCAGCCGTGATCAGCACGATACCCGCGCGATGGCGTACCGCGACCCGGCGGCGTTTCAGGCGATTATCGATGCAATCACGCAAGTGACGATCGAATATCTCGGCGGTCAGATCCTTGCCGGGGCCGAAGCGGTGCAATTGTTCGACAGCTGGGCGGGCAGCCTTGCCCCCAGCGAGTTCGAACGGTGGGTAATCGCCCCCAATGCCACAATCGTCGCGGCACTGGCGGCACGCTTCCCGCATATTCCGGTGATCGGCTTCCCCAAGGGCGCGGGCGAGAAATTGCCCGCTTACGCGCGTGAGACCGGCGTGGCTGCCCTGGGCCTCGACGAGACGATTGACCCGCTGTGGGCGGCCCGCAGCCTGCCTGACGGCCTGCCGGTGCAGGGCAATGTCGATCCGCTGCTGCTGATTGCCGGCGGGGCTGAGCTCGAGCGGCAGACGCTGCGGATCCTTGCTGCCTTTGCTAATCGTCCCCACGTATTCAACCTGGGCCACGGGATCGGGCAAACCACCCCGCTGGAACACGTAGGCGAGCTCCTGGCGCTGGTGCGCGGTTGGGGCAATCAGCGATGAGGCGGCTATGCTACAGGTGCAACAGGTGCTCGCGATGACTTATCTTTGGCTCAAGGCCGGCCACATCATTTTCGTGATTTTCTGGATGGCCGGGCTGTTCATGCTGCCCCGGTTTTTTGTCTATCATCAGGAAGCCGCGCCGCAATCGCCCGAAGACGCGGCCTGGGTAGAGCGCGAGGCGCGCTTGCTCAAAATCATCATGTGGCCGGCGATGATCGTTACCTGGCTGTTCGGTCTGTCGCTGGCGGTCACCACCGGCGGCTATCTGCAAGGGTGGTTCCACGTCAAACTGGCGCTGGTCTTGGCGCTGTCAGCTTACCACGTGTATCTGGCGGGATATCACACCGCATTGGCCCGGGGTGAGCGCAAGCTTTCGGGCAAACAATTGCGGCTGCTTAACGAAGTACCCGGGATCGCGGCGGCGCTGATCGTGATTATGGTGGTGCTCAAGCCGTTCTGATTGACGCGGCGAACCGGCAGGTTTAGTTGAACGTCATCCGGCACAGGCCAGCGCACAATTCGCGCGGCGCGATCCGCTTTCTCCAAGCCCTTGTGATCGTCCGGCCATTCCAGATTGAAATTTACGGAACCGATACGCTCATGCATCTCAAAGAACTCAAGAAGAAAACCTCCGCCGAACTGGTCGAAATGGCTGAAGAGCTGGGGGTTGAAGGCGCCTCGACGATGCGCCGCCAGGACATCATTTTCGGTATCCTCAAGGAAGTGGCCGAAGATGGCGAGGAAATCATCGGCCAAGGCACGATCGAAGTGCTGACTGACGGATTTGGCTTTCTGCGCAATGCCGAAGCTAATTATCTGGCCGGCCCAGACGATATTTATGTGTCCCCTAACCAGGTCCGCAAGTGGGGCCTGCGCACTGGTGACACCGTTGAAGGCGAGATCCGCGCACCCAAAGACGGCGAGCGGTATTTTGCAATCACCAAGCTGGTCAGCGTCAACTTCGACGATCCCGAAGCGGTCCGCCACCGGGTCAATTTCGACAACCTGACCCCGCTGTACCCCGACGAGAAGCTTAATCTCGATACGCTCGATCCAACGGTCAAGGACAAGTCGGCGCGGGTGATCGACATCATTAGTCCGCAAGGCAAAGGCCAGCGCGCGCTGATCGTCGCGCCGCCGCGCACCGGCAAGACCGTGCTGCTCCAGAACATCGCCAAGGCGATCACCGATAATCATCCCGAAGTGTTCCTGATCGTCCTGCTTGTCGATGAACGGCCCGAGGAAGTCACCGACATGCAGCGCTCGGTCAAGGGCGAGGTGATCTCCTCGACGTTCGATGAGCCTGCCCAGCGCCACGTCCAGGTCGCTGAAATGGTTATTGAAAAAGCCAAGCGGCTAGTCGAGCACAAGCGCGACGTCGTCATCCTGCTCGATTCGATCACGCGGCTGGGCCGGGCTTACAACACCGTGGTGCCAAGCTCGGGCAAGGTGCTGACCGGCGGCGTCGATGCCAATGCGCTGCAGCGCCCCAAGCGCTTCTTCGGTGCGGCGCGCAATATCGAGGAGGGCGGTTCGCTGTCGATCATCGCCACCGCGCTGATCGATACCGGCAGCCGGATGGACGAAGTGATCTTTGAAGAATTCAAAGGCACCGGCAACTCGGAAATCGTGCTTGATCGCAAGGTGTCGGATAAGCGCATCTTCCCCGCGCTCGATGTCGGCAAATCGGGCACCCGCAAGGAAGAACTGCTGGTCGCCAAGGACAAGCTCAGCAAGATGTGGGTGCTGCGCCGCATCCTGATGCAGATGGGCACGATCGACGCGATGGAATTCCTGCTCGACAAGATGAAGGATTCCAAGACCAACGAAGACTTCTTCGCCACGATGAACCAGTAAGTGGCGCTGCTCGTCCCCCGGCACGCGGTTCTGACCGGCGCGCCGGGGGCGGGCAAGACCACGCTGCTGAGCGCTGCTGCGGCGGCTGGGATCACCACCTCACCCGAAGTCGCACGGGTGCTGCTTCAGCAGCCCGGCGGGATGGAATTGCGCGCCGTCGATCCGCTGGGCTTTGCTGAAGCGATGCTCGAAGCGCATGTCCGCGAATTTGAACAGGCCAGCCAGCGATCAGGGCCAGTGCTGTTCGACCGCGGCTTTCCCGATGTGGTCGGTTTCCTCGAAGTATCGGGCTTGCCGGTCTCGCGCAGGATCGACCATGTCTGCCGCACTCTGCGCTATTGTGGGCCGGTCTTCCGCGCCCCGGCCTGGGCGGAAATTTACCGCCAGGATCATGAACGCATCCAGACCTGGATTGAAGCGGTTGCCAGCGACGAAGCCGTTACTGCCGCGTGGGCTCGCTATGGCTATCCGGTGGTCGATTTGCCGTTGACCGGGGTTGCCGAGCGGTTAGCGTTTGTCCGCAGCCGGATCTAGCCCGCTTCCAACTGCGCCGCCATCAGTTCCCACAATTTGTTCATGGCTTTCATCGGGCGGACCATTACTTTGAAATCCTTGATCATTCCGGCATCATCGAACGTAATCAAATCGATCCCGTTGATGTGAATTCCATCGAGCTGATTGGTAAATTCGAGCAGCACCTGATTGCCGTCAATTAATTCGCGGACATAGACAAAACCCGCGCCGCCAAGCACCTTGGAGGCTGCGCCAAGGTAACCCATGACTTTGGCTTTGCCCACTTGCGGGGTGTGGACCACGGGCGAATGGAACACCGCCTCGTCCGCTACCATCGCCGCGAGCTGCGCCTGATCGCCGCCGCTCTCCATATAGCCATGCCAGGCCGCCAGCCCGATCTGACCGCCGGTCATGCCAGGTGCTCGTGCAGGAACGCGGCTGTGCGCGTATCGGCCAGCTCTGCGCCGGCCGGATCGCGCCGTTCGCCCAGCTCGGCCGCAAACCCGTGATCGAGCCCGTCATAGTCGTGCAGGGTAACGCGCGGATGTTCGCCCAGCGCGGCATGGATGGCGGCTTGCGCTGCGGGACCGACGAAATGGTCAGCGGTAGGAATGTGCAACATGAGCGGCTTGGCAATGCGATGCGCCTCGTCCAGCATATGGTCGATCATCACCCCGTAATATCCGACGCTGGCATCAGCATCGGTGCGCGCCGCGGCCATATAGGCCAGCCGTCCGCCCAGACAATATCCCACGCAGCCGACTTTGGCCGCGCCCTGGCTGCGCAGCCAGCGGATTGCGGCTTCGATGTCGTAAACCCCGAGGGCGGGATCGTACTGCCCGAAATAGCCGAACGCCTCTTGCAGCTGCGCGGGCACATCGGGATCCAGTTCGACCCCCGGGGCGAACCGCCAGAAGATGTCGGGCGCGATCGCGAGGTACCCTGCCTGAGCCCATTTGTCGCACTTCTGACGGATCCCGGCGTTGACCCCGAAGATTTCGGGGATGACGATAATCCCCGCGCTGGGCGTACCCGCGGGACGCGCGACATAAGCCGGGATCGTTCCGTCGTTCTGGAACGAAGCGATCTGCACAGTCTCGGTCATCGGTTTGTCTCCAGCAGCGATTTGGCTGTACCCTAAGCGCGGCGTGGACTTTGTGAAGGGGCTATGCCAGCTTGACGCCCCGTAAGGAGCCCAGTGCCATGAAAGTTCAGGTCGAGATCGAATGCACCCCCGAAGAGGCGCGCACCTTCCTTGGCCTGCCCGATGTGTCGAAGGCCAATTCGGTCTATGTCGACATGGTCTCCAAGGCGATGAAGGGCGCGGGCAGCGTCGAACAGATCCAGGACTTCGCCAAAGGCATCGCGCCGATGGGCCAGATGGGGATGAAGCTGTTCCAGCAATTCATGGAAAGCGGGGCGGCATTTTCCGCCGGGGCGGGCAAGAAGAAGGACGACTGAGCACGCTCAGCTACCCCCATGTATGAGTGACACCATCTTTGCCTTGTCGAGCGGCGCTGCGCCGGCCGCGATCGCCGTGCTGCGGGTGAGCGGCCCGCAGGCGGCGGCGGCGATGCAGGCGTTGCTCGGCAAGCGGCTCGAACCCCGCCATGCGACCAGTGCAACGCTGCGCGACAGCGCCGGGGCGGTGATCGACCGCGCACTGGCGCTATGGCTGCCCGGCCCGCACAGCGCGACCGGCGAAGATACGCTTGAGCTGCATTGCCACGGTGGCCGCGCGGTGATCGGCGCGGTCGAGGCGGCCTTGGCGCTGATGCCGGGTCTGCGCGCCGCGACTCCGGGTGAATTCACCCGCCGAGCCTTCGTAAACGGCAAGATCGATCTGGCTGAGGCCGAAGGGCTGGCCGATTTGCTGGCGGCCGAGACCGAGCTGCAGCGCCAGTCGGCAATGGCGATGGCGGGTGGGGCGTTTTCAAAGCAGGTCGAGCATTGGCGCGATGTGTTGCTCGGGCAATCGGCCGCGCTCGAGGCGGTGCTCGATTTCGGCGATGAGGACGACGTTGCCGTACTTCCGGCCGAATTTGCGATGCAGTTGGCGGTGCTCGAAACCGAATTGGCGCAGTGGCTGGCGCGGCCCCGCGCGGAACAATTGCGCGAAGGCTACCGGGTGGTCGTCGCGGGCCCGCCGAACGCAGGAAAAAGCACACTTTTCAATGTTTTGGTTGAAGCCGAGGCGGCAATCGCGACACCAATCCCTGGCACCACCCGCGATGTTCTGACCCGCCCGGTGGCCTATGCCGGGGTGCCATTCCTGTTCGCCGACACCGCTGGATTGCACGACGGCGTCGATGATGAGGTCGAGGCGATCGGGATCGAGCGCGCGCTCGAGGCGCTCGATCGCGCCGATCTGGTGCTGTGGCTGGGGCCAGAGGGCGCGGGACCCGATGGGGCGTGGGAAATCGCCGCGCAGATCGACCGCAGCGACGCTTTGGCCAAACAGGCACCGCGCCACCGGATCTCCGCCACGACCGGCTCGGGGATCGCGGCACTGCGGGACGACCTGATTGCAACAGCGCGGGCAGCCTTGCCCGGGCCAGGCGATGCCGCCCTTAACGAGCGCCAACACATGCACCTGCGCCATGCCCAGCGCGCGTTGGCTGCAGCGCGGCACGAGCACGATCCGCTGCTGATGGCTGAAGCTTTGCGGGTCGCGCGGTTGTCGTTTGATGCCCTGCTCGGCCGGACCACGACCGAGGATATGCTCGACACGCTGTTCGGCCGGTTCTGCATCGGCAAGTGATGTTCCACGTGGAACATCGATGGGCTGAATTGTTGAACACTGTTTCACGTGAAACACAGCTGCGCTAAGGCGCGGAATAGATGCAGCAGTTCGACATCATTGTAATTGGCGGCGGACACGCCGGGGTTGAGGCCGCAGCGGTTGCGGCGCGAATGGGCGCGCGCGTCGCATTGGTCAGCTTTGATCTGGCCGCAATCGGCGCGATGAGCTGTAATCCCGCGATCGGCGGGCTCGGCAAGGGGCATCTGGTGCGCGAGGTCGACGCCTTCGACGGGATCATCGCGCGCGCTGCAGACGCCGGAGCGATCCACTACCGTATGCTCAATCGCTCGAAGGGCAGCGCGGTCCAGGGCCCGCGGGTCCAAGCCGATCGCAAGCGCTTCAAGGCTGAAGTCCAGCGCCTGTTAGCACTCCAGGGTGACCTGACCTTGGTTGAGGGCGAGGCCGCGGCACTGCGGTTCGCCGGCGAGCGAGTGAGTGGGATCGAGCTGGCCGACGGAACGGCGCTTGAGGCAGCGGCGGTGGTGCTGTGTACCGGCACATTCCTTGGCGGCGTGCTGTTTCGCGGTGAGGAGCGGCTGGTCGGCGGGCGGATCGGCGAAGCATCGGCGCAGCGGCTCGCAGCGCAGTTGCGCGAAGCAGCGCTGCCGTTGGCCCGGCTCAAGACCGGCACGCCGCCCCGCCTCGATGGCCGTACGATCGATTGGGCGCGGCTGGAGGAGCAGCCGTCGGATCGCGAACCGTGGACCATGTCTTCGCTGACCAAGGCGCGGCCGCTGCCGCAAGTGTTCTGCGCGATCACCCGGACCAACCCCGCCAGCCATGACGTCATCCGCGCCAACCTGCACCGTTCGCCGCTGTTTTCCGGCGCGATTGGAGCATCAGGACCGCGCTATTGCCCCTCGATCGAAGACAAGATCCACCGCTTCGCCGATCGCGAGGGGCATCAGGTGTTCCTCGAGCCCGAGGGACTGGATACGCATCTGGTCTATCCCAACGGGATCAGCACCTCGCTGCCGGCCGATGTCCAGCTAACGATGCTGCGGACCATGGTTGGACTCGCGCAAGTCGAGATGGTCGTGCCGGGCTATGCGGTGGAATACGACCATATCGATCCGCGTGCGTTGCGCTCCAGTCTTGAGGTGCGGGTCATGCCTGGGCTGTATTGCGCCGGGCAGATCAACGGCACGACCGGATACGCAGAGGCGGCAGCACAAGGCCTGGTCGCCGGAATGTACGCTGCAGCGGCGGTTCTCAGCCGCGCCGCACCCGCGCTTGACCGCGCGAACAGTTACATGGCGGTGATGGTCGACGACCTGACCTTGCACGGCGTTTCCGAGCCCTACCGCATGCTCACCGCGCGGGCCGAGTACCGCTTGCGGTTGCGCGCCAACAACGCCGGAACCCGGCTGACTCCGCTGGGGTTGGAGGCGGGCTGTATCGGCACCGAGCGCGCAGGCTGGTTTGCCCGGCGCGAACAGGCCAAAGCACAGTATGCCCAGTCCCTGGAAGCCACGGTCAGCGGGCATGAGTTGGCCGCCGCAGGCCTGCCAGTGCGTGCCGAAGCTGGGCGGTTGCCGCTGCGCGAGTGGTTGAGGTTTGGCGGAATCGGGCTGGATGGACTGGCACCTTGGCTTACTTCAGGGCTGCGCAGCGATCTTGATCTGGCCGAGGAACTGTCCGAAGACGCTGTCTATGCCCCCTATCTGGCGCGGCAGGACAACGAGTTGCGCGATCTGCGTGCGGGCGAGGGGCTGCTGCTCGGCGATGACTTCCCTTATCTCGGCATCCCCGGGCTCTCGAATGAGATGATCGAGCGGCTCAGCGCGGTTCAGCCCGCAACGCTGGCCGCTGCTGGCCGCGTGCCCGGGATCACCCCGGCGGCGCTGGCGGCGCTGCTGGTTCATGCCCGGCGCCGGGCGGCATGATCCTGCCCGGTGAAAGAGCGGCGCGCGAATGGCTGGAACACCTGCCCGAATGGGATGAGGTGGCGCGAGAGCGACTGGAACTGCTGGTCGCCATGCTTGGTCACGAGAACCAGCGCCAAAACCTCGTTTCTGCTGCCAGTCTCGCCAGTGTGTGGTTGCGGCATATTGCCGATTCGGCGCAGTTGCTGGCTCATGTTCCACGTGAAACATCCTCGCCGTGGCTCGATCTGGGAACGGGGGCGGGCTTTCCCGGGCTGGTGATTGCGGCTCTGCGTCCCGACTGCCGGGTGGTCATGGTCGAATCGCGCGCCCGGCGCAGCGATTGGCTGGAAGCGGCGCGGACTGCCATGGCATTGGAGCAGGCTGAAGTGTTCGCAGGGCAACTGGCGGGGTTGCCCGACCGGAAATTCCGCGTCATTTCGGCACGTGCTTTCGCGCCGTTGCCCAAATTGCTCGATCTATCCGCACGATTTTCCACAAGCGACACGCGCTGGCTGTTGCCGAAAGGGCGTTCTGCCGCGCAGGAACTGTTGGAGCTGCAAGGCTGGGACCATTTGTTCCACGTGGAACAATCGCTCAGTGATGCCGAAGCAGGGCTCATCGTCGGGACTTTGGTCGGCGAAGGTGCTGCGAACAAGGGGAAAAAGTCGTGATTCGCGTGGCGATCGCCAATCAGAAGGGCGGGGTGGGCAAGACCACCACAGCGATCAACGTGGCCACTGCGATGGCTGCGACCGGCTGGAAGGTGCTGCTGATCGACATCGACCCGCAAGGCAACGCCTCGACCGGGATCGGAATTCATGCAAGCGAGCGGACGTCTTCGTCCTACGATTTGCTGGTTGACCAGATGCCGCTGGCGCAATGCGTGATGCCTACCCGGATCCCCGGGCTCGACATCATTCCCGCGACGGTCGACTTGTCCGGTGCCGAGATCGAACTGGTCGGAGTCGACAATCGCACCGATCGGCTGCGCACCGCACTCGCCGGTGACAATGGTTACGACATCGCCTTCATCGATTGCCCGCCTTCGCTTGGGCTGCTTACTCT
>JANMCG010000053.1:0-18698 GCA_031361075.1 Novosphingobium sp.
AACGCCAAACGTTATGGCTTCACGGGTGAGGCGTCGTCCTATTCAAACGGCCAAACCCCGTACACCCGCAACGCCGGCCAGTTCGGCTTCAACGGATCGTACTATTACATCTCGGCGAATTTGAAGCTGTAAAGGCGGTCCTTGATCAGCAACAGGCGGAGCGGGGCGTAGCGGAGCGCAATCTTCGCCTGTTGCGTTCGGTGCAATCCGCGAATTCGCGCAAGCGCTCGTTGCGCAACCTCGCGCCGCAATCGCACTGACGCGGTGGTTCGTGCAGCAGCCATGCAGGCTGGCGTGACGCTGGCTAATGCCTGGCTGGGCTTTGGGCGTTTTAGCCATTGCCGCTCCGCAAACCGACGCCAGGCAACAGCCGGTCATTGCCATAAACCGGTTGCATAATTTCGGACAAGCGGTAATTTGTCTGAGTTATGGTCGAACTCTCCCTCGTTTTACCCGGAGCCGGCGTGGCCGGGCAGCCGGTGTGCTCGGCTGCCGCGAACAGTGCTGCGCAAGCGATCGTATTCAACCTTCCAGACTGCGCCGGATTGCATAATCTCAAGCAGATTGAACTCAGCGTTGATGAACGCGTCACTGCGCAAATTCTGACTTATGGCGCGACCTTGTGCGCGCTCAAAGTGCCCGACCGTGATGGTAAAATCGGCGATATCGTGCTGGGGTTTGACGATCCTCTGGCTTACGTCACGGACCGGCATTATTTCGGCTCGACGGTGGGCCGATACGCCAACCGCATCGCTGACGGCCGGTTCGACATTGACGGGCGATCGTATCAACTGGCGCGAAACGACGGCGCGCACCACTTGCACGGAGGCCACGCGGGCTTCGATCAAGCAAATTGGGCAATCACTGACGTCCAAGACGGCAATACGGCAGCCGTCACTTTGGCGCTGATCAGTCCGGCCGGAGCCGAAGGGTATCCCGGCGAGCTCTCGGTGCAGGTGACGTACCGTCTGGACCGTGGCGGCCTTACAATCGCGTACCAAGCCACCACCTCCGCGCCGACAATCGTCAATTTGACCAATCACAGTTTTTTCAATTTGAACGGTACAGCCGCAGGACGCAGTGCGATGGGGCATGACCTCACTCTGTTTGCTGCAGAATACTTGCCGGTTGATGCTGGTCTGATTCCGCTTGGGCGGCGTGCGCCGACGCTGCAAACCGCGTTCGATTTTTGTAAGCCCAAGCCGATCAGCCGCGACTTTGCCAGTAATGACGAGCAGTTGCGCATCGCGCACGGGTATGACCACAATTTCATCGTCGATGGGCTTTCCGGAACCTTGCGGCCAGCGGCACGGCTCGTGGATTATCACTCGGGCCGGGTGCTTGATCTGTTGCAGACCGCTCCCGGATTGCAATTCTATTCGGGCAACTTCCTAGATGGGACGGTGCGCGGCAAGCATGACCAGGTCTATCGCCGGGGCCACGGCATCGCGCTCGAACCGCAAGGGTTTCCCAACGCTCCCAATGTTCCGGATTTCCCATCAGTCCGCCTAAACCCCGGCGACCTGTACCGCAGCGAGATCTGCTACCGGTTCTCCACTATTGCAAAGTGCGCGTATGACTGACCAAAACCAGCCCCGGCTCCGATCGCGCGCATGGTTCGACGACCGGTTTAATCCGGACATGACCGCACTGTACCTTGAGCGGTACATGAATTTCGGGATCGGGCTGGAAGAGTTGCAATCGGGCAAGCCGATTATCGGCATTGCGCAAACCGGCAGTGACCTCAGCCCGTGCAACCGGCACCATATCGTCCTGGCGGAACGGCTGCGCGACGGTATCCGCGAGGCGGGCGGGATTGCGTTGGAATTTCCAGTCCACCCCATTCAGGAGACCGGCAAACGACCCACCGCCGGGCTTGACCGCAATCTGGCGTACCTTGGGCTGGTCGAGGTGTTGTTCGGTTACCCGCTTGACGGGGTGGTGCTGACAATCGGCTGCGACAAGACTACCCCGGCATGCTTGATGGCGGCGGCGACAGTCAACATTCCGGCAATTGCACTGTCGGTCGGCCCGATGCTCAACGGCTGGTTCAAAGGCGAACGCACCGGTTCGGGCACGATTGTATGGAAGGCGCGCGAACTGCTCGCCGCTGGCGAGATTGACGAACAGGGGTTTATCAAACTGGTTGCATCGTCAGCCCCGTCGACTGGCTACTGCAACACGATGGGCACCGCCACGACCATGAATTCTTTGGCCGAAACACTGGGCATGTCATTGCCCGGATCGGCCGCGATCCCCGCGCCGTATCGCGATCGGCAGGAATGTGCCTATCGTACCGGGCTGCAAATTGTCGAGATGGTCCGGGCAGACCGCAAGCCGTCCGACATCATGACCCGCGCTTCGTTTATTAATGCAATCCGGGTCAATTCGGCACTTGGCGGATCGACCAATGCCCCGATTCACCTGATCGCCATCGCGCGCCATCTTGGGCTTGAGCTAACGCTGGACGATTGGCAGGAATATGGCCGCGAGGTGCCGCTGCTGGTCAATCTGCAGCCAGCCGGCGAATATCTCGGCGAAGATTTCTATCGCGCGGGTGGCGTACCGGCGGTGGCGGCGCAGCTGGCGGCACAAGGGCTGATCGAGCCTGCGCTGACCGCAAATGGCAAAAACTTCGATGAAAACATTCGCGGCGCGGTGATCGATGACGAGCGGGTGATTTATCCCTATGCTGCCCCCATCAAGCTGGCTGCCGGGTTCTCGCTACTGCGCGGAAATCTGTTCAATTCGGCAATCATGAAAATGTCGGTGATCTCGTCAGCTTTCCGCGCGCGGTATCTGTCCAATCCAGCCGACCCAGATGCTTTCGAAGGTCGGGCAATGGTGTTCGATGGGCCGGAAGATTATCATGCGAGGATTGACGACCCGGCGCTGGGCATCGACGAGCACACCATCCTGGTGATGCGCGGGGCCGGCCCGATCGGCTATCCCGGCGCGGCCGAAGTGGTCAACATGCGCCCGCCGGTGTATTTGCTCGCGCGCGATATCCACGAGCTGCCGTGTCTGGGCGACGGACGCCAATCCGGAACTTCGGGCAGTCCGTCAATCCTTAATGCTTCGCCTGAAGCGGCCCTGGGCGCAGGTCTGGCGCTGCTCCGGACCGGTGACCGGATCCGCATCGACCTGCACCGCGGCGAAGCCAATATGCTGGTGCCCGAGGCTGAGCTGGCTGCGCGCCGGGGGGCGCTTAAGGCGGCCGGCGGATACACTTACCCAGACAGCCAGACCCCGTGGCAGGAATTGCAGCGCGGCGTGGTGGGCCAGCTTGAAACCGGCGCGATCCTTGAACCCGCCGCCAAATACCAGCAGCTTGCCCAGCGCATTGGCGTGCCGCGGCACAACCATTGAGCCGATCTGCAGCCGCAGTGCGCGTGATTGAACGCAATGGCGTGGTCGATACGCTGGGCGAAGGACTGCTGTGGTCTGACCGCGACCAAGCGCTATATTGGACCGATATCTTGGCCCCCGCGCTGAACCGTTATTCGCTGGCCGACGAGACGATTACGCGCTGGCCGATGCCCGAGCCGCTGGGCTGGGTGATCGAGCGACGCGACCAGCCAGGCTTTATTGCCGGGTTTCAAAGCGGAATCGCCGAACTTGCGCTCGATCCGTTGATCATCGCGCCGATCTGCGACCCCGAGCCCGGTTTGCCCAACAACCGGCTGAACGATGCCAAAGCCGATGCGGCTGGACGCATCTGGGCCGGGTCGATGCCTTGTGCTGCAGACCGGCCCAGCGGCAGCCTGTACCGGTTCGATCCGGATCACTCGGTGACCCAAATGGATGCGGGCTACGGTGTGGCCAATGGTCCCGCGTTCAGCCCCGATCAGCGCTGGCTGTATCATACCGATACCGTGGCACGCCAGGTTTACCGGTTCGCGCTGCACGGCGATGGAACACTGGGGCAACGCACCGCATTTATTGAATTTGCGCGTGAGTGGGGCCGTCCTGACGGAATGGTTTGCGATGCCGATGGCGGCTTGTGGATTGCGCACTGGGGCGGCGCGCGGATCAGCCGGTTTACCCCCGGCGGCCGGCTCGATTGTTCAATCGCCATGCCCGCCAGCCAAATCACCAACATCTGTTTCGCCGGCGAACGGCTTGACCGCATGTTTGTGACTTCAGCAGCGGAAGGGCTAGAAGGCACGCTGCACGCAGGCGCGCTGTTCGAGGTTGAAACCGCTCAGCGAGGCTTACCTCCGCACCGCTTCGCCGGGTAATTATGCTTCGAAGGCAGGTACGGTCACCCGCTCGCCGATCATATATGTATCGGCCACCAGCCGAAACGGGGTCAGATCGACATCGCTGCGGCGCGCCGTGATCAGTTCGGCAAAGCGGCTGTACATCCCGTCATATTCGGTCCGATAAGGCAGTTCGACCGGAATACCGTCTATCCACGCCTGCGCCGAATGCTGCGCGATCAGCATCGTGCCCGCGTCGGTGACAATTTCAATTTCCCAAGTATGAGGTCCGGGCCTGTTCATATCGAGCGCGATCGAAATCGGCGTGCCTGTACGGTCGCTCAGGGTCAGATCTGCTGCGATCGGAGCGCACTTGTTGGCCGGAAAGCGCAACTTCGCACGCTTTAGCAGCACCGGCCCAGCCAGCAGCTTGCTCACGACCGACAGGGCGTTGATGCCGGGATCAAACACGCCGATCCCCGGCTGCCACATCCAGTCCTGTCCGGGGTGAAAATCGCGGACGTCCTCCTGCCAATTCAAATCGACGCGCGCGACTGTCTTGCCCGCCAGCCATTCGACCGCCGGGGCGATAGTGACCGATTGGCGCGCGTGCCATGCCGCATAGATCACGCGGTCCCCGGCGGCTAACGCAGCCAGCGCTTCGGCCTCGCTCAATGTCGCAGCGGGCGGCTTTTCCAGCATTACATCCAGCCCCAGCGACAGCGCCTCAGCCACTAACGCCAGCCGGCCGAGCGGCGGGGTACACAGTACCACTGCGGTGATATCGGGGCGCGCCTGGTGCAGCTCGGCCAGTGTCGCAAACTGCGGCAAAGCGCGATCTGCCGCATGATGCGTGACCAGCGCAGACAAGGCAAAGTCGGTACTGCGCGCCAGTGCCGGAGCGTGCTCTTCCTGCGCGATCTTGCCATAACCGACGATCGCCAACGGGATCACAGCGGCGTAACCCGTTGCTCAGCGCGGCGCTCAAACTGTAGCGGGTTGCGCAACGGCAGGGTAAATGGTGGAGCCGAAATCTCGAACACGTCACCAGGCGCGGTGGTCACCTCATCGGCAAATGACAGTGTGGCAGTGCCGAAGAAATGAACGTGTATATCGCCCGGACGGCAAAACAGAGCATATTTGAAATGGTGGTTTTCCAGATTGCTGAGGCTGTGCGACATGTTGTCCTCGCCGGTCAGGAAAGGCTTTTCCCACACCAGCGTGTCGCCGCGCCAGATCCGGCTGGTCCCTTGCACATTGCGCGGCAGATCGCCGGTGAGCAGTTCAGCGCCCAGCGCCGCCGGACGCAGTTTGGAATGGGCCAGCCACAGATAATTTCCGCGCTCGATAATGTGATCGGAAAATTCGTTGGCCAAAGCATAGCCCAGCCGCCGCGGCGCGCCGTGATCATCGATCAGATAGATCCCAGCAATCTCGGGTTCCTCGCTGCCGTCCAAGGCAAATGGCGGTGACACAAGCGGCGATCCGGTACCAACCAGACACGAGCCATCGCCTTTGTAAAACCATTCGGGTTGCACGCCTGGTGCGCCGCTAACCGGCTTGCCGCCTTCGACCCCCATCCGGAACATCCGCATCGAATCGGTTTCGGCTCCGCCCGCAGCGGCTTTGTGCATGCTGTCCCGGCCCGCTGCCGAACCAAGGTGCGTCAACCCGGTGCCGGTCATGTACAAATGCGCAGGATCGGGATGGTCGATCGGCGCCAGCAAGCGCTCTTCAGCTTGCGCACTGGCCAGATCGACGGCGCCGCCGAGCCGGGTCGTGGCCGCGGTTAGCAAACTGGTCTGGTCGTGCAGCGCCAACCGCGCCAGCTCGTAAGTCGTACCGACCTCGCTTACCTCGCGGCAACCTGCGGCATCGGCCGCGGCGAGTTGGCGCGTACCATCGCTGCGCCGCAGTTGTATCAATCGCAAACTCATCACTGCGCTCCCGCCTGAATTAACGCTTAGCTTAAACGCTTAAGCCAGCCTTACGCCGTCCACGCGCCGCGGTTGTCCAACCGCATTGTCCTGCAGCACAGCGGGCAGCAGCGCTTTGGGAATATCCTGATAACACACTGGCCGGGTGAACCGGTCGATCGCCAAAGTCCCCACCGATGTGCTGCGGCCGTCTGACGTGGCTGGAAATGGACCACCGTGGACCATTGCGTGGCTGACCTCGACCCCGGTGGGCCAGCCGTTGGCCAGAATTCGTCCGGCTTTGGTCTCGAGCAACTCGATCAAGCGGCGTGCTTGCGCATAATCACAGGCGGCAAGGTGCAAGGTTGCGGTCAGCTGCCCTTCTAGCGATTGGGCAACTGCATACAGCTCGTCGAAATCGGCGCAGCGCACGATAACCGACGCAGCTCCGAAAACTTCTTCCTGCAATGCCGGGTCAGCCATGAAATCTGCAGCGCCAACGCTGAACAAGCGGGGCTGACCACGGTTGGGCTGGTCCGATGCAATCCCCTCTGCCAGCGGCGTTACTGCACCATGCCCGGCCAGTTGCGCAGCGCCTCGAACGTAAGCTTCATGGATCCCCGGACTGAGCATTACCGCAGCGGCGGCTTGGTTAAGCGCCGTTATCGCGCTTGCGATAAATGCGTCGAGCGCTGGCCCCGCGACCGCGCAAACGATGCCCGGATTGGTGCAAAATTGCCCCGCTCCTAAGGTCAGCGATCCGACAAATTCGGCACCCAGCTGGGCGGCGCGTTCAGCCAGCGCTCCGGGCAGCAAAAACACCGGATTAATCGAGCTCATTTCGGCAAACACCGGAATCGGCACCGGCCGGTTGGCAGCGATTTCCATCAGCGCCAGCCCGCCGCCACGCGATCCGGTAAAGCCGACAGCTTTGATTGCCGAGTGCGCAACCAACGCTGCACCCGCCGCCGTGCCCGGCCCGGTCAGTAGGGCAAATACCCCGTCAGGCAAATCTGCCGCGGCAACCGCAGCGGTGATCGCGGCGCCGACCATCTGCGAGGTCCCCGGATGCGCCGGGTGCGCTTTGGCAACCACCGGGCAACCTGCTGCAAGCGCCGCAGCGGTGTCCCCCCCGGCGACTGAAAACGCGAGCGGAAAGTTACTGGCGCCGAACACCGCCACCGGGCCGACTGCAATCTTGCGCAGCCGCAGATCGGGACGCGGCACCGGCAAACGGTCGGGCAGCGCCGGATCGATCCGCAAATCAAGCCAGCTGCCATCGCGCAATTCGGCTGCAAACAGCCGCAATTGGCCGACCGTGCGCCCGCGCTCTCCCGTTAGCCGGGCCAGCGGCAACCCGGTTTCGATAGCAGCTCGTTCCAGCAACGGATCGCCCAGCGCGATAATCTGATCAGCGATCGCTTCAAGCAGCGCGGCCCGCACTTCGCAAGGCGAGTTGCGAAACACGGCCGAGGCTGCCTCGGCCTGCTGGCAGGCGCGGATCACGTCGGCCGAAGTCGCGGCGCCGAACACCGGCTCGATCAAGCCGCCGCTGGCGGGGGAAGTGGCCCGAAACCCCGTCGGGGTGGTGTATTCAGTATGCGCTTCTTCAAGTTCGAACATCGACACGCACAGGTTCCTTCGCTAATTACTCAGACAATATACAACCAATTCCGAACATGTGCAACGCCGCGCTGAGCAAGCCCGCAGCCAGGTCTTTTTTGACCGCGCACATGAGCCGTGACGGACAGCCGATCGGTTCAGTATGGAATCATTTGTCTGATTATATCGCCAAAAAAGCTTGCCATGTAAAATTGGGCCGTTATCTATTGTCTGATTAATACGAGATCGGTTTACCGGCGAAGAGGGGATAAATGATGCGCAAGGCGATTTGGACATTGTCGGTTTCGGTGCTGGGCCTGGCCGCAGCACCAGCTTGGTCACAGCCTGCAACGGCTACGCCGGTGGCTTCGGCCGAGCCCGGTCAGGCCGCCGACATTGTGGTCAACGGTGTGCGTGCCAGCATTAAAAGCGCGCAAGCCATCAAGCGCAATTCGGACCAGGTAGTCGATTCGATCGTCGCAGAAGATATCGGTAAATTCCCTGACAACACTGTTTCCGATTCGCTGCAACGCGTTACCGGCGTGCAGGTTTCGCGCGGCGGGGGCGAGGCGCAAACCGTGCTGATCCGCGGCTTGCCCAACGTGCAATCTTATATCAACGGCCGCGAAGTGTTTACCGGCACCTTCCGCGGCGTCGCTTTGCAGGACATTCCTGCTGAATTGGTCGCAGGAATCGACGTTTACAAAACCGCCAGTCCCGAGCTGGTCGAAGGCGGCGTTGGTGGGCTGATCGATATCCGGATGCGCCGCCCGTTCGATTTTGGCCCCGGCCTGACCGTCGCCGGCGGCGGTCGCGTGCTATATGGGGATCAGTCCACGAAAACCAGTTATGTAGCCAGCGGGGTGATCAGCACGAAGCGCGACGTGGGCGATGGAGGGCAGTTCGGCGTGCTGCTGGGCGGATCGTATAACAAGCGGCAATATCTCGATGAAACCGCATTCAATTTTAATTACGCGCCGCGCTTTAACAATACCGGGGGTGCGGGTCAGGGGGCTTTCTACACCAACCCGTCCAGCGGCCGGCTGTTGCTGTTTCCGCAAACCACCGGAGTGCTTTACAACGCCGGTGACCGGGAACGGACCGCGTTCAATAGCTCAATCCAGTACAGCCCGCACAACGGGACAGAATACTGGCTCGATGCGCTATACACCGGTTACCGCGAGAAGTTTGACGTCAACTTCTTCATCGGGCTGCCGGGGCAAGCCGAGGCACCGTTGGGCGCCTATACTGTCGCCCCCGGGACTGACATCGTCCAGTCGCTGACCAACTTGTTCAACTTTACCATCAACAGCAAGCAGGCGTTCGTCCGCAAAACTGATACGTATCAGATCGCCGGGGGTGCCAAGTGGGCGCTGGGCGGTGACGCGACGCTGGCGACGCAGGTGGTTTATAACAACAGCAAAGTGGCGAGCCAGCAGGTCGTGGTCGATATTGGCTATGTCGTTCCACAGTTGGACTACAATCTGAACCGTAACGGCACTCCGTTTCTTAATCTCAATGCGACCAATCCAGCCACTCCCAATGGCCCGGGCCTGATCACGCTGTTTGACAACCGCAACCTGGCCACCAGTCGGCAGATCGCATGGCATGTCGACCTCAAGAAAGAACTCGGCGACGGCTTCTTTCAGGAATTTAAGATGGGTACGCGGTTTACCGACCGCAAAGGCCAATCCGATGGCACCAATCCCAGCGGCTATGGCATCCCCTTCGTGCTGGCATCGACGCTGCCCGCCGATTTCTTGGCATTGTCGCCCGATAACGCGGTTTATGGCCGCGCCGGGATCGGCAGTTTTGCAGTGCCCAGTTCCAGTTTCATCCTAAACAATACCGCGCGGATTCGCGCGCTAGCTGGCCGCCCGCCGAGCGATCCGCCGTTCGATGCCAACCGCAGTTTCGTGCTGAACGAAAAGACCTACGCCACTTATGCGCAGCTTAAATTTGGCACCATCGGCGGTTCGCTCGACGGGGTCTTCGGGGCCCGCCTGGTCAACACCGCAGCGCGGCTGCAAGCGCGCTCCAGCATTAACGGGATTGTCTCACCGATCGACCGCAAGCAGAACTATGTCGATGTTTTGCCCAGCCTCTCGCTGCGTTGGCGGATCGCACCCGATGTGCAACTGCGCTTTGTCGCGGGCAAATCGATCACCCGGCAAGAGTTCGATCAGCTTAACCCGGCCACTTCACTGACACAGGCTGGCAACACTTTGCAAGGAACCGGCAACGGCGGCAATGCCGACCTCCGGCCGATCAAGTCCGACAACCTCGATGCGACCGCCGAGTGGTACTTCTCGCGTACCGGATCGCTGACTATTGCCGGGTTCTACCGCAAGCTTGATGGTTATGTGCAATTCTTCACCGCGCCCGAAGTGCTGCCCGGGCTGAACGGCACGCCGACTACCTTTCAGGTGACCCGGCCACGCAACACCAATGGCGAACTCAAAGGGGTCGACATTGCCTTCACTCAATTTGCCGACTTTGCTCCGGGGTTTCTGTCGGGGTTTGGCGTCCAGGCCAATTACACATATACCGACGGGACCGCTTTGAACCCGTTTGTCGGTTCTGACGCGCCGATCACCGGACTGTCCAAGCATTCGTTCAATTTGGTCGGAATTTACGAAAAGTACGGGCTGTCCGCCCGGCTGGCGTACAACTGGCGCGGCAAAAGCATCGCCAGTTATCGCGCGCCCGACGCAGTGTCGGGCAACGTTACCGTGCACCCGATCGGCTTCCTCGATTTTTCCGCCAGCTATGCGATCAATCAGGCTGTCTCGATCACGTTCGATGCCACTAATCTGACCAAGACCATTTACCGCGATGATTTTCTGGCTGGCGTGGCGCCGCGCGATACCCGCACTTACGAACGCACGTACAGCGGCGGACTGCGGTTCAAATTCTGACAAGGATCGATGGCATGCAACTGCGCCTCCTAATTACTGCGACGGTCGCGCTGCTGGGGTCAGCCGCGCCGGCCGCGGGGCCAGTATCGATCAACGCGCAGATGACAGGCGACCTGCGCCCCGTGCATGATCCTTCGGTCATTCAAGCGGGCAATTACTTTTACGTCTATTCCACCAGCCAACTGGGCGAAGCACCAGGTCTGATCCATATCCGTCGGTCGCCCGATCTGATCCACTGGACCAAGATCGGCGCAGTGTTTGCACAGATACCTGACTGGGCAAAAAACAAAATTGCCGGAACCAAGGGAATCTGGGCGCCAGATATTTCCAAACACGGCGATCAATACCGGCTGTATTATTCGGTATCCACCTTCGGCAGCAACACCTCGGCAATCGGGCTGGCGACATCGCCCACGCTCGATCCGGAAGATCCGGGATATCGCTGGGCCGATCAGGGGCTGGTCTTTGCCTCGGACGTTCACAGCGATTTCAACGCGATCGATCCCAATATTATCACAACGCCCGACGGGGCGCAGTATATGACGTTCGGCAGTTTTTGGAGCGGGCTTAAACTGATCGAGCTTGATCCGGTCAGCGGCAAACCCAAGCCCGGCGCGCAGCCGGTCGCCTTGGCGCAGCGGGCAGCGCCCGATGCGATCGAGGCCCCGGTGATCATTCGCCGCGGGCAATATTACTATTTGTTCGCTGCGTTTGATTTCTGCTGCCGGGGAGCCAACAGCACTTACTATACGGTGGTGGGCCGATCGGCCAATGTTGCGGGACCTTATGTCGACAGCCGCGGCCGCAAGATGCTGAACGGCTATGGAGAGGTTTTGCTGCACGCCAAACTGGACAAGACCAAGGCGTTCGTGGGTCCGGGCGGGGCTTCGGTGGCCACCAGCGGTGACCGGGCGATCATCGTGTATCACGCTTATGACAAGCGCAACGGCGGCACACCCACCTTGCGCATCCAGCCGCTCGGCTGGAACAGCCAAGGCTGGCCCGTCGCGCTTTAAGCGATTGCCTGCTGCGGCAGGTCATCTCGCCGGATCGACCGTGTGGTGTCCAGCAACGCCAGATCAACCAACCGCGCCATTGCCTTGCGCGCCGCGACTGCATCGCCGGCAGCAATGGCATCGTAAACGCTTTGATGATCGGGCAATGGATCACGGCGCAGCGGTGTTTTGCGCTGCTTGAAAACGGTCGTCCAAGCCACCGCTGCGCCGACCCCCTTGGTCAGCGAGACCAGAAACGGATTGCCGGTCGCATCAAGCAGGGCGGCATGGAAATTCTGATCGGCCAGCCGGCCAGCTTCGGTTGCCAGTGAATGTTCGGCCATGCCCTGCAAACCTGCCGCCATCGCCGCCAATTGTTCGACCGAGCGCCGCGTCGCAGCCAATGCTGCTGCTTCTGGTTCGACAATCCGGCGCAGTTCGAACAGACTGGCCAGCAATTCCTCGTCGGGCTCGAATTCGAAGATCCACGACAACACATCAGGATCGAGCAAGTGCCAGCTCAGCCGCGAGGAAACCCGCGTGCCCGTTTTAGGCCGCGATTCGACCAGGCCTTTGGCTGACAACATCCGCAACGCCTCGCGGTAAGCCGTGCGCGAGACCTGCAGCCGCTCGCTCGCGGCGATCTCGCCGTCGAGCACATGGCCTTCATCGAGGTGACCCAGCACAATCTTGATGCCCAAGTCGCGGGCAATCGTGCCATGGATTCGCAACTTGGGTGAACTGCTGGGCGGCTTCATATTTGCACACCTAGCTTTTCAAATCGGCAGGACCAACCTGTTTTCCCCATCAGGTTGGCAGAGCCGTCAGCGCAAACACATTCCACGACAGCGGTTTGAGCGTGGCGGTCAAAGTTCCGGCGCTGAACGTGGCCGCCGGATGCTTGACCGGCTGGACCGCGGCATGGTCGCGGTCATTGATCGCCTTTGGATCCGCATGATGCAGCTCGATCGCCTCGGTCAGCTGCTCGGCGCGCGTCCCGCGCAGCTCGGCGGTGAATTCCATCTCCTGATCGGTGCTGCGATTTAGCACGAATAGCGCGGTGGTTCCGGCGACAGCGTCGTGAACCACCGACGCCATCAGCAGCGGGGCCGCTTCGTGCGCGCCGCCGGCAAAACTGCCCGAATCGATCCGGGTCCGCAGAACGGCACCGCGCGCCAGCCGGCTGGCCTGCGCAAACGGATGAAAGATTGTCTGCCGCCAAGCTTTGCCGCCAGTTTCAGTCATGATCGGCCCGATCACGTTGACCAGTTGCGCCAGGCAAGCCGATTTTACCCGGTCAGCATTGTTCATCATCACCAGCAACGCGCCGCCCACGATCAGCGCATCTTCGAAATTGTATACTTCCTCAAGCAGCGTAGGGGCTTCCGGCCACCCGGAGCCGCGCAGTTGTTCGCCAGAGCGGGCACGATACCACACGTTCCATTCATCGATCGACAGCATGATCCGCTTGGGACTGCGGCGCTTGGCAGCCACCGCATCGGCAACTGCAGCAACTTCGACAATAAAGCTTTGCAAATCATCGAGCACGGTCATGAACCGCGGCAGATCATCTTCGTAGTTTTCAAAATACTGATGCAGCGAGATGAAATCCACCTGATCGAAGCACTGATCGAGGACAGCATATTCCCACGATCCGTAAGTGGGCATGTTGCGGAACGATGAGCCACATGCCGCGAGCTGCAAATTGGGCCGGGTCCAGCGCATCACTTTGGCGGTTTCGGTCGCGATCCGGCCGTATTCACCGGCGGTTTTACCGCAGGTCTGCCATGGCCCATCCATCTCGTTACCCAGACACCAGAAATTGATGTCGTGCGGTTCGGGATAGCCGTGGCTGGCGCGCAGATCGGATAAGGCGGTGCCGCCGGGATGCGTGCAGTATTCCAGAAATTGCTGCGCTTCGGCCGGGCCGCGCGTACCAAGATTGACCGCAAACATCGGTTCAATCCCCGCCAACTTAACCCAGTCCATAAATTCGTTAGTGCCAAACTGGTTGGTTTCCACCGAGCCCCACGCGAGATCGAGCCGAACCGGGCGATCTTCCTTTGGGCCCACCCCGTCTTCCCAGTTATAACCCGACAGGAAGTTGCCACCTGGATAGCGCACCGTGGTCGCACCCAGTTCGCGGGTCAGGTCAAGCACGTCGCCGCGAAATCCGCTGGCGTCGGCGGTGGGGTGCCCGGGTTCATAAATCCCGCCGTACACACAGCGCCCCATATGTTCGACAAATGTGCCAAAGATCCGCCGGTCAAGCGCGGAAACGGGGAAATCGGCATCGGCGATCAGCCGTGATTTTAGCATGGTAGCGGTCCAGTAATCAGAGGTTGTTCAAGATGGCATTCACCCTGCGGTCCATATCGGCAAGCGCCTGCGAGATCGGTTTAGCACCGGAAATTGCGGCCGCCGCTTCTTGGCCGACAATGGTTTCAATCGGAAACTGGCGGCGCAAGCCCTTTGGCAGCGGCGTACCGGTTACCGCCAGCGAGGCCAGCTCAGCGCGGTGCGGCAAGCTCTGCCATTGCGGGGTCTGGATCACGCTGCGCATCGCCGGCAGATGCCCCGTGCGTGACCAATCGTAATCGTGCGCGGCAAAAAACCGCAAGAACCGGTATGCCGCGTTGCGCTGCTTGGCGGTACGCGCGGGGTTGGCCGGCATCACCCAGTTGTGCCCATCGGCCCAGCTGACATTGCGCGCAAACAGCTGCGGGAACGGCACGACTGCATAGCCGCCAGACAGTGCACTGCCCGGCTTGGCCGCCGCCGCATCGAAATCGCTGACCATCCAGGTACCGACCAGCACCACCCCGCCTTCACCGGCCATGAAACCAGCAATGGCCGCGCTATAGTCCTCGTTCTTCGTGGTCAGATCGGCTGTGAAAATATCGCGGAACACTTGCAAGGCCGCTGCAGCTTGCGGGGTGTTAAAATTCGCGCGCGTCGGACTGGCGAATGGCTGGCTGCCTTGCTGCAGGATCAGCGTGTAGAAATTGCGCGCGAAGCTGGCGTATTCGTTCGCGCTGATCTGGACGAAATAGGGCTTGCCGGTGCGCGCCTTGAATTGGCGTGCCTGAGCCAGCAATTCAGCCGGGCTGTGCGGCATGATCGGGTGGCCATCGCGGACCAGCCCGGCTTTCCGAAATAGGCCGAGGTTGACGTGCCACAGCGTGGTCCAGCTATCGATCGGCAGACCCCAGGTCCAGCCGCCAAGTGTCACCGCACGCCGCGCCGCAGCGGTGAAGTCGGAAGGCTGAATGCCTTGCGCAGCAAGCCCGGCATCAAGCGGATCAAGCAACCCACGTGCTTGATAATCGGCGATCACCGAACCGTGCATGGTCACCAGATCGGGCGGATTGTTCGATGAGAGCGCGGCGGTCAGCTGGTCGTAACCGGGCCAGAATACGATGTTCTGGCTGACCCGGACGTCCGGGTTCTCAGCCTCGAACCGGTTGATCATGGTCGTCATGATGCCGCATTCGCCGTCAGCCTTGGCAAGGTCGGTCTGCTGGCCATAGTCGGCCTCGCAGGCACCAAAGAAGCGCTGGATCACAACCGCGGTGCGCTGATCGTGCGGAGCACAACTGCTCAGCAAAAACAGCAACGCGAACCAGACACGCCGCTTCATCGCCCCGCCGCTCCCGCCACGGCCTGCACGATATATTTCTGGAAAAACAGGTAGACGACCAAGATCGGCAATCCGGCAAACACCGCCTGCGCCATCAGAAAGCCCAGCCCTTCGGTTTGGGCAAAATTCATCTGCTGCGAAGCGATCCCGACGGTGAGCGTAAACATGTCCTTGCGCGTGGCCGAGATCAGCGGCCACCAGTATTCGTTCCAGCCGCTCAGGAAGGTAAAGATGCCCAGCGTCGCCTGAGCCGGGATCGTCAACGGTAGCAGCACCCGCCAGAACACCGTGAAATGCGATGCACCGTCAAGCAGCGCGGCCTCGTCCAGATCGGCCGGGATCGCGCGGAAGAACTGTGTCATCAGGAAGACCCCGAACGGTGCTGCCATCCCCGGCATGATCAGCGCAAAATAGGTGTTATGCAGCGCGGCCCAAGCGAACATTTGGTGACGCCCGATGATTACCGCCTGCTCTGGTACCGCCAGCCCCAGCAGCACGACAACGAACAATGCATTGCGTCCGGGGAACTTGAGCCGGGCAAACCCGTATCCGGCCAGCGACGACAGAACCAGCACCCCGGCTGTCATCCCCAGCGATACGATCAGGCTGTTCAGGATCCACCCGAACACCTGTCCATCACCGACGATCGCGCGATAGTTGGCGAGTGTGAAGTGCCGGTCAAACACCGCGTTGGGATCAGCCATCAATGCTTCGTTCGATTTTAACGACAAGGCTACCACCCACAGCAATGGCGCGGCCATCAGTGCAGCGCCCAGCGCCACCAGCGCCACCGGTAATTTAGCCAACGCTTGTCGCGCGCTCATGCGCCGCGCTTTCGGGCGACAAAGTACTGTGAAAGGGCAGCCATCACGATCAGCGCGAACAGCACTTGCGCCCCGGCAGCGGCATAGCCCAGGTCCCACTGCCGCCACCCGGCCTCATAAATGAACAACACGATCGGCCGGGTGGCGTTGTTTGGTCCGCCCAGCGTCATCAGCTGTGGCTGCCCGAACAGTTGGAACTGCAGGATCACTTCAATGATGATGACCAGCACTGCGGTACCGCGAATTGCTGGCAAAGTAACGTGCGTTAGCGTCCGCCAACGCGATGCCTTATCAAGCGCTGCAGCTTCGTATAGATCGTGCGGAACTTGCTGCAACGCCGCCAGAAACAGCACCATTGGCAATCCGATGCACCACCAGATCGTGGTGATCGCAATTGCCGGCATAGCCAGCGCGGCATTGTCGAGAAAGGCTATCGGCGTTAATCCCAACCCGCGTAAGATCACCGCGACCAATCCACCCTGCGGCAGGAATACGATCCGCCAGACCAGCGTGACCACAGTGACCGACAGCACGGTCGATGCGAAAAATACCGTGCGCAGGACCGCCGCCCACCGCGCCGGTCGGTTGAGCACCAGCGCCAGCCCTAATCCGATCAGCGTCAGCGCCGGGACGGTCAACAGCACGAAATAGAACGTATTGCCCATCGCCTGACGAAATTCGGGATCGCGCAACAGGCGAGAGTAATTGGCTAGTCCAACTTGTCCTTCAATGCCAAACAGATCGCTCTTGGTAGTCGATAGCCACAGCCCCATGCCCAGCGGAACCACGATCATGGCAAAGAACACCACCAGATACGGGATCACGAACCAAAGCTGGGTCAGGCTGCGCGCGCGCGGCCGCCGTACCGCATCAGGGTGCTGTTGATCGGATGCGGCGGGAGCGTGCATTAGCACGGACTATTAAAAGCGGAACCGTCGGCGGCAAACAGATGCACCGCGCTGCCAGAAAGCGTCAGCATGGTCGTCTCGCCAGGCAGCAGTTGCGATGTACCCGCGGCCTCGGCCACCAGCATCGTCCCGCCTTCCAGTTCGGCGTGGACCAAGGTGCGGTCACCCAGCCGCTCGACCAGCCGAACTTGCGCGGCCAATCCCGCATCGCTGGTGACGCAGACGTGTTCTGCACGCACGCCAAGGGTCATGTCACCAATTACCTCAACCGTTGCGGGGATCGAAGTCTGGACCGCAACTCCGCCGGGTAAAACCGCCACCGCATTGCCATCCGCGCCTGCGCTGACGACCACCGGTAGCAAATTGATTGCCGGCGAACCCACAAACGCGGCAACAAATTGGCTGGCCGGGCGCATATAGATGTCCATTGGCGAGCCGATCTGCTCGATCTTGCCCTCGCGTAGCACCACGATGCGGTCCGCCAAGGTCATCGCCTCAACCTGATCGTGGGTGACGAAAATCATCGTGGTGCGCAGACGCTGGTGCAATTGCGCCAGTTCCAGCCGCGTCCTGATCCGCAAGGCCGCATCAAGATTGGATAGTGGCTCGTCGAACAGAAACAGCAACGGTTGTTTCACGATCGCCCGGGCAATCGCCACCCGTTGGCGCTGCCCACCCGACAGCTGCCCCGGCTTTCGGTCGAGCAGATGCTCCAGCTCGAGGCTTCTGGCGGCCACAGCGATCCGCTCCGCAATCTCGGCGTTCGGCACACGCATATTGCGTAGCCCAAACGCCATATTGTCGTGAATCGTCATGTGCGGATAAAGCGCGTAATGCTGAAACACCATGGCAACGCCGCGATCGCCAGGGGCGCGCTGATCGACCCGCAGGCCGGCAATTGAAATGGAACCACCGCACAATTCTTCCAACCCGGCAATCATCCGCAGCAAGGTCGATTTGCCGCAGCCTGAAGGACCCAGCAAAACCAGAAATTCACCCGGCTCGACCTCAAGCGAAAGTTCTTCGATAACGCTGACGTTGCCGAACCGTTTTGTCACACTGGCCAGCGAAACGCCCGTCACCAAACTCTCCACTTTTTACTTGTCTGAGTAAATGGATTGCCGGTCAGGGTGTGTCAATAACTAATAGCGGCGACCAAAATTTAACGATGCCGCTATTGCCTTGAACGGAGGCCGAAGGCGAAGGCTACGGCTCAGGCACGCGCACGCTATGTTTTGCCAGTCCGATCCCGTCACGGATCGGCAGCCATGCCGCCATGCCGCCATGCCAAGAGATTGCGCCAATCATCACCTCCAACGACCTCGGCTGCGGCCGCGCAGTCCAGGCAAGCGCGGCGGCTTTAGCCGCACGCCAATGCCGGTTGGTGCGGGCCGCCGGTGGCCGATGAGGAGAATTGAACCACGCGTTGCTGATGATTCGGCCGCGACTGCGGACGACAGGCAACGGTATACCGCTCTGCGCAGGCCAATCCGCCAACACGAACAGCCCCACTGGTGAAAGTGAGGCGTGGATGCGGAAATAAATGGGTTATATGGTGGTTGCGGGGGTAGGATTTGAACCTACGACCTTCAGGTTATGAGCCTGACGAGCTACCGGGCTGCTCCACCCCGCGTCACCTGCAGACAGCCGCTGCGGCTGGCTGGTATCTGTTGCGTGATACGCGGCGAAGCTC
>JANMCG010000079.1:0-2899 GCA_031361075.1 Novosphingobium sp.
GCGAGCGAGCTTGGCGCCGAACGCGTGCTGCTGCGGATGGGGCTGGATGATCCCGCCGCGCTGGCTGACCTTAGCGAGCTGCGCCAGCTGCTGCAGGCGTGGCGCGATGCCAAGGCCAGCGCATGGAAGGCGGTGGTGACCTGGGTGGTGCGCGGAGCGCTGGCGCTGCTGCTGCTGGGCATCGTGTTCCGCACCGGCGCGACGGACATGCTCAAGTGACCCCGGATCAAGTCCGGGGTGACGGGGCCGCGCCCACTGCCCTGAAATTCGCCGGTTATGCGGCGCTGTTTGGCAAACGCGATGCCGGGCGCGACACGATCCGCCCCGGTGCTTTTGCCCGCACCCTGGCCGAACGCACGGACCCGCTGCCGCTGTACTGGCAGCACCGCCCCGATCAGCGGATCGGCTGGATCGACGACATCGCCGAGGACGAGCGGGGGCTTAAAGTCATTGCCAGCATCGACAATCCGCAAGGCGGCGCGGCGGCGGCGCTGAAACGCGGCGCGGTGACCGGGCTGTCGTTCGGGTTCCGCGCGCGCGGGTTCAGCCGCAGCAGCGAAGGCCGCGAACTGACCGATGTCGACCTGTTCGAAGTGAGCCTGGTTTCGCACCCGATGCAGCACGGCGCGCGGGTCCACCTGATTGCCTGAACACCCCAAGTTTTTTTGAACACCCCAGTGCCTCCCGGCGGGCCTCGGCCTGTCTTCCTTGAAAGGTGAATACCCAATGGATCATGAAATGCCCGATCCGGCGCTCGATGCGTCGTTCGATATCGTTGCCCGCCAGGATGCGGCCGACCAGATGCTCGGCGCGCTGCGCAGCGACGTTGAGGAAGTGAAAGGCCGGCTTGACCGGGCCGCTCGCCAGCCGCGCCCTGCGCTCGGCGGCTCGGCCCAGGTCAGTCCCGAGCTCAAAGGCTTCGTCGAGGGCTATCTGAGGATGGGCCGAACCGCCGAATTGAAATCGGTGACCGGCGCGGTGGCCGCCGACGGCGGCTTTGCGGTTCCGCGCGAGATCGATGCAATGATCGCCGCGCAATTGAAAACGATCAGCCCGGTCCGTTCGGTCGCGCAGGTCGTCCAGACCGGCACCGCAGGGTACCGCAAGCTGATTACCAACAGCACCGCCAATTCGGGCTGGGTCAGTGAAACCGGCGCGCGGCCTGAAACGCTGACGTCGAAGTTCATGGAAATCGTGCCCCCGATGGGCGAACTTTACGCCAACCCTTCGGCCAGCCAGGCGATGCTCGACGATGCCGGGTTCGATCTTGAGGCATGGCTCGCCGACGAGATTGCGACCGAATTTGCCCGGGCCGAAGGCACCGCGTTCATCAATGGCAGCGGCACTAACCAGCCCAAGGGCTTCCTTCAGCAGCCCACTGCGCTGACCACGGATGCCACCCGCGCCTTTGGCACGCTGCAGCACACGGTCACCGGCAATGCGAGCGGGTTCGATACCGCGCCCGAATTGAAGCTGATCGATCTGGTTCATTCGCTGCGCGCCGCGCACCGCCAGGGCGCGGTGTTTATCATGAACACCAAGACGCTGGCCACGGTACGCAAGTTCAAGGCCGCCGACGGGACCTTTCTGTGGCAGCCGGGGATCTTCGAAAACGCGCCGGCGCGGTTGCTCGGTTATCCGGTGATCGAGGCCGAAGACATGCCCGATGTGGCGGCCAATGCCCTGCCGATTGCCTTCGGCAACTTCCGCAACGGCTATATCATCACCGAGCGCAAGGCGACTTCGATCCTGCGCGATCCCTATACCAACAAGCCTTACGTCAATTTCTACGCGACCAAGCGGATCGGCGGGCAAGTGCTCGACAGCGATGCGATCAAGCTGCTGAAGATCTCGCTTTAACCGGGTTGGGGCCGGCGCATCCCCTGCCGGCCCCGCCACATCTTCCCCGAAATTCCACACGGAGGACGCGCATGAAGCGGACCGTTATTACGCCTGCGGCCCTCACCCCTGCAGCGCTGTCCGAGCTCAAGGACTGGCTGGGCATTACCACTGCGGGCGACGACGCGCAGCTGGCCGGGCTGTTGCGCACCAGTCTGGAGACTTGCGAACACTTCACCGGCACGATGCCGTTGCAGCAGGATTGCGAGGAAGTGCTGAGCGTCAGCGCCGGGTGGCAGGCACTGGCGGCCCGGCCGGTGCAGGCGATTGCCGGGATCGACGGCTTGCCCGCCGAAGGCCCGCGCTTTGCCTTGCCGGTGAGCAGCTATGAAGTCGATCTTGGCGCCGATGGCACTGGCGCAGTGCGGGTGACCAATCCGGGCAGCGCGGGCCGGATCGTGGTGCGCTTCACCGCTGGACTGGCGGCGGGCTGGACCAACCTGCCCGACGGCTTGCGCCACGGCGTGCTGCGGCTCGCGGCGTTTCAATACCGCGCGCGCGAAGACAACGCGGCGCCGGGGCCGCTCCCGCCCGCCGCGGTCGCCGCGCTGTGGCGGCCGTGGCGGCGGCTGCGGCTGGCATGAGCGGATCGTTCACCGAGGTGGCGGCGCGGCTGCTCGCCCAGGCCGAAGCGATGGCTGCTGCAAGGGCTGAAGAATTGAAGCTCGCGCAGACCGATCCCGCTGCGCGCTGGCGCAAAGCCGAACTGCTGTGGCCAAGATTTACGCAAGGATAGCTGCTGATGGAAATCCCCTTACGCGCGGCATTGCTGGCCTGGCTGGCGGCCGACCCGGTGCTGGCCGTGCAGCTCAACGCGGTGACCGAGGAAGCACCACCGCGCACCGCCCTGCCATGGCTGGCGGTCGCCGCCTCGGCCAGCGCCGATTGGAGCGCCAAGGAGGTGACGGGCCGCGAAGTGCGCGTCGCGCTCGAACTGCATTGCCGGGGCGATCAGCCCGGTGCCGCCGCTGACCTGGTTGCCGCGATCGAAGCGCGGATC
>JANMCG010000090.1:0-9182 GCA_031361075.1 Novosphingobium sp.
GGCGAACTGGGTGATCCGCTGTGGGCCGCCAATGCTTCGCTCAACTATGATTTCGGCCCGGTCGATTTCACGTACACCGCGCGCTACATCGGCAAGCAGTCGATCGGAACGTACGAAGCGCAGCACACATATACCGGGATCTGCCCTTCGAATGGGATCATCGGGTTCTCGGGCGGGGTCTGCACCCCCGGTCAGCTGGCACAGCTTGATCCGCAGAACAACGATCTGACCGCCGAAGTGAACTATCCCGGTGTGATCTATCACAACGTGCGCGTGAACTTCTCGATCGAAGACAACAAGTTCAACTTCTACGTTGGCATCGATAACCTGATGGACAAGAAGCCACCACTGGGCCTGCTGGGCGTTGCTGGCGGTGATCCGTACGATACCTACGGGCGGTTCATGTACGCCGGGTTCAAGGCCAACTTCTAAGCCTGAACCAACCAGACAACTTAACGGGCGGCGCGGGCAACCACGCCGCCCTTTTCGTTTTTAAGAACCCTTCTCGGGTGGCGAAGGGCTTTTAGAATTACCCAACCACCATCGTCAGCGCGCCGTCGCCTTCACCGATCTGCACCGTGCTGCCCTCGGGAATCTCTCCGCCGAGCAACATTTCGGCGAGCGGATCCTGCAAATACCGCTGCACCGCCCGTTTCAAAGGCCGCGCGCCGTACACTGGATCATAGCCGACCCGGCCGAGCCAGCGCTTGGCCGCATCGGTCAGCTCGAGCATAATCTTGCGGTCCTTTAGCAGCGCCTGAACCCGTCCAACCTGAATTTCGACAATCGGGGCCATGTGATCCTGCCCGAGCCGGTGAAACAGGATGATCTCATCGAGCCGGTTGAGGAATTCGGGGCGGAAATGCCCGCGCACCACTTCCATCACTTGCGGCTCGACCGCCTCGACGTCTTGCCCCTCGTCCAGGTTGGCGAGGTACTGGCTGCCCAGGTTAGAGGTCAGGATGATCAGCGTATTGGTGAAATCGACCACGCGGCCTTGCCCGTCGGTCAGCCGCCCATCGTCAAGCACTTGCAGCAGCACGTTGAATACATCGGGATGCGCTTTCTCCACCTCGTCGAACAGCACAACCTGATATGGCCGCCGCCGCACCGCCTCGGTCAGGACCCCGCCCTCATCGTAACCGACATAGCCCGGAGGCGCGCCGATCAGCCTGCTGACCGCGTGCTTTTCCATGAATTCGCTCATATCGATCCGCACCATCGCGTTGTCATCGTCGAACAGGAACCCGGCGAGCGCCTTGGTCAGTTCGGTTTTGCCAACGCCGGTGGGCCCGAGGAACAGGAACGAACCCAAAGGCCGATTGGGGTCTTGCAGCCCCGCGCGCGCACGGCGCACCGCCTTGGATACCGCGCGCACCGCGTCGGTTTGCCCGATCACCCGCTGCCCGATCACCTGCTCCATCCGCAGCAGCTTTTCGCGTTCCCCTGCGAGCATCCGGTCGACCGGCACACCGGTCCATTTGCTGACTACACTGGCAATATCGTCGGCGGTTACTTCCTCGCGCAGTAGCGCGTTGACCGACGCCCCGGCGGCATCGGCCAGCTGCTTTTCGAGCGCGGGGATGGTCCCATACGACAGCTCGCCGGCTCGGGCCAGATCGCCAGCACGCTGCGCCTGCTCGAGCTCGAGCCGCGCGGCGTCGAGCGCTTCCTTGATCTTGGCTTCGCCCGCGATCTTGTCGCGCTCGCCTTGCCAGCGGGTAGTCAGTTCGGCCGATTGCTGCTCAAGGTTGGCCAGCTCACCGCGCAGCGCCGCCAGCCGATCCTTGCTGGCGGTGTCGCTCTCCTTGGCAAGCGCCATTTCCTCGATCTTGAGCTGGATGATCCGCCGGTCGAGCACCTCGATTTCCTCGGGCTTGCTCTCCACTTCCATGCGGATCCGGCTTGCCGCTTCGTCCATCAGATCGATCGCCTTGTCGGGCAGAAAGCGGTCTGAAATATAACGGTTCGACAGCGTGGCCGCGGCGACAATCGCGCCGTCGGCAATCCGTACCCCGTGATGCAGCTCGTAACGATCCTTCAACCCGCGCAGGATGCTGATCGTGTCCTCGACCGTCGGCTCGCCCACGAATACCGGCTGGAACCGGCGCTGCAACGCCGGGTCTTTCTCGACATACTTCTGATATTCATCAAGCGTGGTTGCACCGATGCAATGCAGTTCGCCGCGCGCCAGCGCTGGCTTGAGCAGGTTCGATGCGTCCATCGCCCCCTCGCCCTTGCCCGCGCCGATCAGCGTGTGCATTTCGTCAATGAACAAGATGATTTCGCCCTCGGCGCCTTTGACCTCGTCAAGCACCGATTTCAGCCGTTCCTCGAACTCGCCGCGATATTTCGCGCCCGCGATCAGGCTGCCCATGTCGAGACTCATCAGGCGCCGGCCCTTAAGGCTGTCGGGCACATCGCCATTGGCGATCCGCAGGGCGAGGCCCTCGGCAATCGCGGTCTTGCCCACCCCGGGCTCGCCGTTCAGCGCCGGGTTGTTCTTGGTCCGCCGCGCAAGGATCTGAATTGTGCGGCGGATTTCCTCGTCGCGGCCGATCACCGGATCAAGTTTGCCGTCGCGCGCCGCCTGGGTCAGATCGCGGGCATACTTTTTCATCGCCTCGTACGCGTTCTCGGCACTGCTGCTGTCAGCGGTGCGCCCTCCGGTCAGCTCCTGAATCGCCGCCTCAAGCGCTTTGCCATCAACCCCGGCGGCCTTGAGCGCTTGCCCGGCCGGATTGGTCGTGCCCAGCGCCAGCGCCTGCAGCATCCGCTGGACCGAGACGAAGCTGTCACCCGCTTTGGCCGAAATTTGCTCGGCGCTATCCAGCAGTCGCACTGCATCGTTTTCAAACCCGGGCGCAGCCTGCGCGCCGCCGCCCGATACCGCCGCAATCTTGCCCAGCGCCTTATCGACTTGGGCCTGCGCCACCGCGACGGTGCCGCCCGCGCGCGCGATCAGCCCGGCGGCCATACCTTCGTTGTCTTCAAGAAGCGCCTTGAGAATATGTTCGGGTGTGATCCGCTGATGGTTCATGCGGATCGCCACGGTCTGCGCGCTTTGCAGAAAGCCCTTGGCGCGGTCGGTGAATTTCTCGAGGTTCATCGGTGTATCAGGCTCCTGTTACACCGAAGATAGGGTCGCGGCGCGGCCACTCAAGGGGCGCGCTTAAAATCACCCGCTGCGGGGCCCGGGCCGCCGATCCGTTCGAACACGGTGGAACGGCCCTGCTTGTCAAATTTGACCGGGCGGCCCCATTTCGCCGAGCTGTCGCCAGCTTCAGCCGCAGCAGCAGCAGTTTGCGCACCGATCGTGGTTGGTGGTGCCGGGGTGATGGTAAATCGTCGCCAGCTGCTTGCAATCGTGCGCGTTGGGATGCTGGTTCGGAACCGGATTGTTGCTGTAATCCATGCAGGTGCCCGCATCGGCGTTCGTGAACACGTCATCCCGATGATCGAGCCCGAAGGTGTGACTCACTTCCTGGCAGCTGACCAGCCAATCGGTGATTGCCCCAGTAACCGCACGGAACCTTGGCAAGCGCAGCCGGTAAGCGCAGCTTGCGGCTTGTCGCAGCGCGCCTCCCGTGCCTACAAGTGCCTTTGGGAGAGAGCCAGATCATGCGTAAATTTGTGTCCCGTGCGGCCTGGACCGTGCTTGGCCTAACCTTGCTGGCTTTGGTCGGACTGATGACGTGGGAACCGTTCTTTGCCGAGCAGCCCGGCCCGCCCCCGCCCGCGCGCAAATATGCCACAGTGATCAGCCGCGATGAATTCGGGGTGCCGCACATTCAAGGCAGAACCGATCCCGACGTCGCGTTCGGGGTCGCCTATGCGCATGCTGAGGATGATTTTTCCACGCTGCAGGACGTGGTTGCGATGACCCGCGGACGGTATGGTGCAATCGCCGGGCAAGACGGCGCCGCGGTTGATTTTGCGTACCATTGGCTCGGCGCGCGCACGACCGCGCATAACCATCTTGGCGCGTTGCCCGCCGATGTGCGCGGCGTGCTCGATGCCTATGCGGCCGGGCTTAACCGGTTTGCCGCGCTGCACCCGGGCGAAGTCAAGCTGGCGCGGCTGTTCCCGGTCAATGGCGAGGATATCGCCACCGGATTCGCGCTGCGCCAGCCGTTTTTCTTCGGGCTTGACCGGGTGCTCGGCCCGCTTGCCAAGGGCGAACCGATGCTGCCCGAGCACGGCCCCAGCCTGACCAGCGCGGTGCTGCCCGACGCGGCCCACGGCGGCGGCGATCAGTTGGTCCCCGAACCGGCAATGCCGCTGCCGCTGCCGATGGGGCAGGATGCAGAAAATTCTGGTTCGAATGCTTTTGCGATTAGCCCGCAGCGCAGCGGTGACGGGGTGACCCGGCTGTTTTCGAACAGTCACCAGCCGTACCGCGGCGGAGTGGCGTGGTACGAGTTGCAGATCGACAGCGACAGCGGCTGGCATTTTGCCGGGGCCACCTTCCCCGGATCGCCCTATCCGTTTCTGGGCCATAACGACAACCTGGGCTGGACCAATACGGTCAACCGCGCCGATCTGATCGACGTCTACAAGCTTGATCTGACTGCCGATGGCGAACATTACATCTGGACCGCGCCTGCCGGGCCAAGCACCGGGTTCAATCCCCAACCCGCGCTGACGCACCGGACGGTGTGGCTGCGCGTGCGGTTCGGTCCGCTGGTGCTGCCGGTGCCGCGGGTCATCTGGAACGCGCCGCTGATCGGCCCGGTGATCAAGAACGCCAACGGCGCCTTCGCGGTGCGCTATGCCGGGATTGATAACATCCAGAGCCTTGAGCAGTATTACCGGATAACCAAGGCCCAGGATTTTGCCCAATGGCAAAGCGCGATGGCGCAGCAAGGCGTGCCCGCAACCAACTTCGTTTACGCCGACAAGGCGGGCAACATCGCGCAATGGTACAATGCCAAAATCCCCGACCGCACGCCGGGCTTCGACTATCGCCATGTCATCAATCTGGTCAGCGCCGATGCGGTCTGGCAGCGCGCGATCCCGTTCGCTTCGTACCCGCATCTGATCAACCCGGCATCGGGCTTCCTGTTCAATTCAAACAACACCCCGCTGGTTGCAGCTGGCCCGGGCAGCGAGCTTAACCCGGCGCAGATCCCGGCGATCTGGGGGGTTGAAACCGATCTGACCAACCGCAGCCGCCGGGCGGTGAAGCTGCTCAGCGAACCCGGCCCGATCACCCGCGAGCGGCTGCTAAAAATCAAGTTCGACACCGGGTACGAACGTGCTGGCTATGTCGCCGTGCTGCTCGACGGGATCGCCCGGCTCGGCCTGCAAGGCGATCCAGACCTGGCCAAAGCGCAAGCGTTGCTTGGCCAGTGGGACCTGATGGCCGATGGCAAAGGCCCCGCCGATGCACTCGCGGTGCTGGTGCTCGAGGACGCGATGAGCGCGAGCTACAATTTGAAACCTGCGCCCGATCCGCGCGAAACTCTTGCCAAGGCGGCGGCGCATCTGCTCAAATATTTCGGCCGGCTCGATCCGCCGCTGGGCGATATGGTTCGCATTCGCCAAGGCAAGATCGACCTGCCCAATGATGGCGGCGGCGATACCTTGCGTGCCTCGACCAGCTGGAAGGTCGATCCCGATGGGCGATTGTCAGTTAAGCACGGCGACAGCTTCGTCATGCTGATCGAATGGGGCAAGGACGGAAAGGTTCATTCCGAATCGATCCAGCCCTACGGCGCGGCCACTACCCGCCCGGACAATCCGCATTACGCCGATCAGGCCGCGCTGTTCACCGCGCACAAGTTCAAGCCGGTGTGGTTCACCCGCGCCGATGTGGCCGCGCATGCGGTTCGTCGAGAAGTGGTGTCGAATTGAGCCGAATTTGTTGAACGTGCCGCAAAATCCGCGCACTTTGAGCGCGCGGACTTGGGGATAAAGGACACTTTTCAATGCGCCACTACGTTTCGGCTTCGTTGCTCGCCATTGCATTGTCGGGCTGCGCCACCGCTCCGGGCGGCCAGATCGCCGCCACTACTGCAACCAGGACGATGCCGGTACCGCCTAACCCGGTCACCCCGCCCGCGCCGCTCAGCCAGCTGGTCCAGTCAGTCGACATTCCTTACGAGCAGTTCACGCTGGCTAATGGGCTGCAAGTCATCGTTCACACTGACCGCAAGGCGCCGATCGTCGGGGTGACCAGCTATTACCGGGTCGGGTCGAAAAGCGAGCCGAAGGGCCGCACCGGGTTTGCGCATCTGTTCGAACATCTGATGTTCGGCGGATCAGAAAACGTCCCCAACTTCGATATTCCGTTGGAAGGCGCTGGCTCGACTTCGACGAACGGTTCGACCTGGTATGATCGCACCAATTATGTCGAGACCGTGCCGACCGGCGCGCTCGATCTGGCGCTGTTCATGGAAAGTGACCGGATGGGGCATCTGCTTGGCGCGGTCAGCCAGGACAAGCTCGATAAGCAGCGCGGTGTGGTCCAGAATGAAAAGCGCCAGGGTGATAACGAACCCTATGGCCTTGCCGAATATGCCATTGGCCAGGGATTGTTCCCGGTTGGTCACCCGTACCGCCATGCCACCATCGGCTCGATGGACGATCTTAACGCCGCCAGCCTGAGCGACGTGCGCGGCTGGTTCAAGGATCACTACGCCCCCAACAATGTGGTACTGGTGCTGTCGGGCGACATTGATGCAGCCGCCGCCAGGCCGATGGTGCAAAAGTGGTTCGGCGATATCGCGCGCGGACCCGAAGTGCGCAAGGTTTCCGCCGGGCCGGTGACATTATCCGCGCCGGTGCGCCGCGAAATGAAGGATCAGGTCCCGCAAACCAAATTGTACCGCGTGTGGTCTGGCCCCGGGCAGAACGAGGCTGACGCCCCGGCGCTCGATCTGGGGATGCGGGTGCTCGGCGGGCTGGCCTCGTCGCGGCTCGATAACGATCTGGTGCGCGGACGGCAGCTGGCGACCTCGGTCTCAGCCAGCGTCCAGCAGTTCGAACAAGTCAGCTTCATCCAGATCGAGATGGAGGTGAAAGACGGGATCGATATCGCCGCAGCCGAAGCGGCACTTGATGCAGATATCGCCAAATTCCTTGGCGAAGGGCCAAGTGCGGACGAACTGCAGCGTGCCGCAACCAGCGCCGTGTCCGCGCAGATCAACAGCCTTGAGCAAGTCGGCGGGTTTTCAGGAAAAGGCGCGCAATTGGCCGAAGGGCTGCTTTATTCGGGCGATCCTGGGCAATACAAGAAGGACCTTGCACGGCTTGCCAACCTGACCGCGCCCGAAGTGCAAAGCGCTGTGCAGCGCTGGATGTCGCGCCCGGTCTATGCGCTGACCGTCAGCCCCGGCGCGCGCACCGAAAAGGGCGAAGCGCTGGGCGGGTGGGGCGATGAAGCCACTTCCAGGCCGCCTAAACCCGATGCCAAGCTGCCCGCGCCCAAGCTGGTGACGGGGCCGCCACGCAGCGCGCCACCGGTGCTTCCGGTCAGCAATCTGGCCTTCCCGGCAATCGAGCGTGCAACGCTGTCGAACGGCATCCCGGTGGTACTGGCCAGGCGCACCGCCGTGCCGACCGTGCTGGTCAGCCTGAGCTTTGATGCGGGCGTTGCCGCCGATGCGCAGGACAGCCCCGGCACGCAGACGCTGATGCTCGGCCTGCTCGACGAAGGCACGGCCAGCCTCAACGCGACGCAAATCGCCGAAGCGCAGGAGCGGCTCGGCGCGCGGATTGGTGCGGGCGCCGCGGTCGATAGTTCGGCGGTGACGCTGGCCGCGCTGACCGCCAACCTTCAACCCTCGCTCGATCTGCTGGCAGAAGTGGTCCGCCGTCCGGCTTACCGTGACGCCGATGTGGCGCGGGTGCGCGATCAGCAACTGGCCGATATTGCGCAGGCCAATGCTAGCCCGCGCGCGCTGGCGACCCGCGCACTTAACCCGCTGCTGTTCGGCGCCAAGCATCCATACGGGCAGCCCGGCGATGGGCTGGGCGATGCCAGGTCAGTGGCGGTGCTGAGCCCGGCGGCCTTGCAACGCGCGCACGACAAGTGGCTGCGCAGCGACAATCTGACCATTACCGTGGTCGGCGATATCACCTTGGCGCAGTTGCAGCCGATGCTGGAGGAAAGCTTTGGTGATTGGCGCGCACCGGCTGGACCGCGCCCGGCCAAATCGGCCGATGCGGCAATCCCTGCGCCGCGCCCCCGGATTGTGCTGATCGATCGGCCCAATTCGCCGCAGTCGGTGATCGTCGCGGGCCGCGTGCTGCCGCTGACCGGGCGCGACCAGAACGAGGAAGCGCTCGATCTGGCTAACGAAGTGCTCGGCAACGGTTTCCTTAGCCGGCTCAACATGGATCTGCGCGAAGACAAGAGTTGGTCGTACGGCGTGCGCAGCGCGGTTCGCAGCCCCAAGGGCCAACGCAGTCTGGTGCTGACCGCGCCGGTGCAAGCCGACCGCACGGGTGATTCGATTGCGGTGATGATCGCCGATATGCGGCTGTTTCCGGCCAAGCGCGGTGTGGAAAACGTCGAACTGAGCCGGGTGACGGACGGCAATGTGCGCGGACTGCCCAACCGGTTTGAAACAAATGCGCAAGTGCTCGGCGCGATCCTGTCGAACCAGCTGCTGGGGCGACCGGATGATTATTACGCCACGCTGCCCACCCGCTATCGCAGCATCGATGCCACGGCGATCAACCAGGCGGCCGGGACTTATCTGCAGCCTGAAGGCCTGGTGTTTGTGGTGGTGGGTGACCGCAAGCTGATCGAGCCGCAGTTGCAGAAGCTGGGCCTGCCGATCGAGATCGCCACGCCTGCCGCTGGCCCGGTTGACTCAGCGCCAGCAAACGGCGAGTGAGGCCACGCTTATTTACCGCGATGTAAGGAGAGAAAAATGTCTGTAGCCGGAACCTATACTGTCGTCACAAAGACCCCGATGGGCGATCAATCGAGCGACATGACGATCATCGTCGATGGCGACACTTTCACCGGCACCAATGCCGGCGCGATGGGTTCGATGACGCTCGACGGCGGCAAAATCGATGGCGACAAGCTGACCTGGTCGATGAACATGACTGTGCCCATGCCGATGACGCTCGAAGGCGAAGCCACTGTCGACGGTGACGCGATCACCGGTTCGGTCAAAGCCGGCGCGTTCGGAACCTTCCCGATGAGCGGCACCCGCAAGGGCTGA
>JANMCG010000101.1:0-4487 GCA_031361075.1 Novosphingobium sp.
GACCGCGCAAATTACTGCCTGGCTGATTTCATCGACCCCGATGGCGATTGGCTGGGCGGGTTTGCCGTGGCGATCCACGGGATCGAGCCGCACCTCGAACGCTTTCGCGCGGGCCACGACGATTATAACGATATTTTGCTCAAAGCCCTGGCTGACCGGTTTGCCGAAGCTTTTGCCGAGCGGTTGCACCAGCACGTCCGCACCACGCTGTGGGGCTATGCGCCTGGCGAGCAGCTGACCAACGAAGCGCTGATCAAGGAGCAATACCGCGGCATCCGCCCCGCCCCTGGCTATCCCGCCTGCCCCGATCACAGCCTCAAGCCGATCCTGTTCGAGCTGCTCAGCGCAGGGGACAACGCCGGAATCGAGCTGACCGAAAGTCAGGCGATGCTGCCCACCGCGGCGGTCAGCGGCTTCTACTTTGCGCACCCCGAAGCGTCGTACTTCGGCGTCGCCCGGATTGGCCGCGACCAGCTCGAAGATTACGCTGCACGGCGCGAAATGGACCTGCCCGTGGCCGAACGCTGGCTGCGGCCCAATCTGGATTGATCAATCGCCCGGACGCACCGCGCGATCCGTGTTGCGATTGTCGGCGACCAGCGCTTGGCCATCGGCGCCTTTGACAATGTCGAACAAGCCGGTCGCCTCGAACAGCGCCGGAAAGTTTTTGACGCCGTAATTGCGCGGATCGATCGGCGCTTGCCGTTTGGCGGCGCTGCCGGCAGTGGCGAGCAGCGCCCAGCCATCGTCACGGGCCACCGCTGCGACCGCCAGCCGCAGGATCGCGACCAGTTTTGCGTCCTGCGCGAGCGGGCGCAGCACTTTGGCTGCGACGGCGGGTATTGGCGTGGCACCAGATTTGGCGCCAGATTTGGCAGCGGGTTTGGCAATCTTGGCGCGCGGCGTGTTTTCGGTCACTGGCTCGGCCGCCTCGACCACCAGCGTATCGAGAAACAGAAAGGTTGTGCAGGCGTTGACGAACGGTTCGGGGGTCTTGCGTTCGCCGAACCCGAACACCTCGTGCCCCGCCGCGCGCAGATGCATGACCAGCGGCGTAAAGTCGGCATCGCTCGAAGCGATCGCAAAGCCGTCGAGCCGCTGCGTGTAAAGCAATTCCATTGCATCGATTACCAGCGAAATGTCCGTAGCGTTCTTGCCGGTCGAATAACTGAATTGCTGGATCGGACGGATCGCAAATTCGTGCAGTTTGCCTTGCCAGCCCGACAGCTGCTTGCTCGTCCAATCGCCATAGGCACGTCGGATATTGGGCGTGCCGTACTTGGAAAGTTCGGATAGAATACCCGCTATCTTCGAATGGCTGACGTTATCCGCATCGATCAGCAAGGCGATGTGCCGACCGGCGGGGCCGCTGACGGACGAGGGTGTGGTCTGATTTGGCATGGACCCAATCTGAACGTCCTGCAGCAAGCGAGCAAGCGGACAATTGCTGGTGCCGCCGCCTGGCGGAACGAACGCCGCACTGCGCCGTTATCTGTGCGGCAGCACCGCCGTTAGGATTACCATCATGACCGAGCCGGGCTTCAGGTCGAAAGTGCACATCGGCGGAGTACCGCTGCATGCGATGCTGGTGTCGTTTCCGATCACCTGTTTCACCGGTGCGCTGCTGACCGATATCACGTATCTGCAGAGCGGCGGGCAAGTGCAGTGGGCCAACTTCAGTCAATGGTTGCTGGCGTTTGGCGAGCTTACCGGCGCGATGGCGGCGCTGTTCGGGCTGAACGACTTTTTCGGGAACCCCAAACACCTGCGCCCACGATCAGGTTGGCTGCATCTGGGCGGCAGCGCGACCGTGCTGACGCTCGGGTTGTTCAACAATTTCGTCCACGCGCGCGACGGCTGGACCGGGGTGGTGCCAGCCGGGCTGACGCTGTCAGTAATGACGATGCTAGCGCTCGCAGTTACGGCATTTCTGGGCCACCGGCTGGCCTATGTCCACCAGCGCGGAGGGCGCGTCTGATGCGCCGGCTGGCCCTGCTCGCCGCGACTGCGCTGATCGCGCTTAACGCTTGCTCGAAACCGCCATTTGCCGCTGAAGATCAATTCGGCGCAGATCCCAAATTGCCCGATCCGCAGCTTTATCTGATCCCGCCGATGGGGATCGGCACCCCTGTCGGGTTTAAAGCGAGCGAGACCCCAGTGGTCCCGGCCGGCTTTACAATCAATGCGGTCGCGCGCGATTTGAATGGTCCGCGGCGGATCCTGCCGCTGCCCAATGGCGATCTGCTGGTGGTAGAAAGCGGCGGTCCCGGCTTTGAGCCTGCGTTGCGCCCCAAGAGCCTGATCTACGGCGTGGTGATCGGCAAGGCGCATTCGGCGGTCAAGCCCGGCAACCGGGTGCTACTGCTGCGCGATACCACTGGCGATGGCGTCGCCGATCAGCGGATTGTGCTGATCCCCAAACTGACCAGCCCGTTCGGCATCGCGGTGGTGGGCGACAAGCTGTACGTGGCGGCGACCGACGCGGTGTGGGAATATCCCTTCTCCCCCGGGGCGACCAGCGTCGGCGCGGGACATATTTTGGTTCAGCTGCCCGGCGGGCCAATCGACCATCACTGGACCAAGGATCTGACTGCCAGCCCAGACGGGTCCAAGCTTTACGTCGGGATCGGTTCGAACAGCAACATCGTCGAAAACGGGCTTGAGGCAGAAAAAGACCGCGCGATGATTTGGGAAGTGGATCGCGCCAGCGGCGCGCACCGTCCGCTCGCCACCGGATTGCGCAACCCCAACGGGCTGACCTTCAAGCCCGGGACCAACACGCTTTATGCCGTGGTTAACGAGCGTGATGAGTTAGGCAACAACCTGGTCCCGGATTACCTCACCTCGATTACGCCCGGGGCGTTTTATGGCTGGCCGTACAGCTATTACGGCCAGCATATCGACACCCGTGTCCACCCGCAAGATCCGGCCAAGGTCGCGAGCGCGATCAAGCCCGATTACGCACTAGGCCCGCACGTCGCCGCGCTGGGCCTGACTTTTGTCAGCGGCGGCGCAATGCCGGCGGCGTTTCAGGGCGGAGCTTTTGTCGGAGAGCATGGCAGCTGGGACCGCAGCGCCTTTAACGGCTATCAAGTGGTTTACGTGCCGTTCGTGAACGGCAGGCCAGCGGGCAAACCCATGCCTTTCGTCACCGGATTTATCGACTCGGCGGCCAAGGAGGCCAAGGGACGCCCCGTCGGTTTGGCGATGGACGCTGGCGGTGCCTTGCTGGTTGCGGACGATGTCGGCAATACTGTCTGGCGGGTTCGCCCGATCAAGCCGCGGGCGACCGCAGCGCTGCGTTGACCAGGTCTGGCATCGGCGGCTAGCGTACCGCGATGAGACGCTGGCTGATCCTCCTGGCTGTGATGACCGCCGCATCGGCGCAGGCCGCGCCGCCTGCATCCGTCGCGGTCGGGTTTGATCGCAGCAAAATCCGCGCCGTGCTGGCAGAAGGCGAGGCCGATCGCGCGACGCACCGGCTGGTCACAGCGGACGATCCGGTGCGGATCGCTTCGATTTCGAAACTGGTCACCGCGTTGGCGGTGCTGCGGCTGGTCGATGCAGGCAAGCTTGATCTGGACCGCGACGTATCGGATTACCTGGGGTGGACGCTGCGCAATCCGGCTTTCCCTGAGCGGGTGATCACGCTGTCGCTGCTACTGTCGCACCGTTCCAGCCTGATCGACGGGGGCGAGCTTTATCTGATCCCGCTTGGCGTGACGCTTAGGCAGCGGCTGGCTGATCCACGCGTGTGGGACGCAGGCCACGCCCCTGGCAGCAACTGGTTCCACTACACCAACCTCAACTTCCCGGTGATCGGATCGGTGATCGAACGGGTGACCCGGCAGCGGTTTGACACCGCCATGCAGCGGCTGGTGCTGCGGCCACTGCGGCTCGATGCCTGCTTCAACTGGGGAGCAGGATGCACCGCACGCGCATACCGCCGCGCTGTCGTGCTGTACCGGGCTAGCGGCGAAGTGGCGCGCGACGATCTCCACGGCCAGCCGCCTGCTTGCCAGGTTTATCTGCGCGACGACGACGCTTGCGACCTCAGCAGCTATCGGCCGGGCGACAATGGCGCGTTGTTCAGCCCGCAGGGCGGGCTTCGCATAACGATGCGCGATCTGGCCAAGCTGGGCCAGATGCTCGCGCGTAACGGCAATGGCTTTCTGTCGCGCCGCGCAATGGCGCGGCTCGAACAGCCGCTGTGGGCGCTTAACGGGGCCAACGGGATTGGCGAGGATGGCGCCGCCGACGGCTTCTTCTGCAGCTACAGCCTCGCGCTGCAGCATATCGGTACCCAATCACAGCTGTGCCGCGACGACTTGTTCGGCGATGGCAAACCGCGGCTGGGCCACGCCGGCGAGGCGTACGGCTTGCGCTCGGGGCTGTGGTTCGATCCGCTGACGGGGCGCGGATTGGCGTTCTTTACGACCGCAGTGCCCGACAGCTCGCCCGGCACGCACAGCGCATTTACTGCCGCC
>JANMCG010000116.1:0-1764 GCA_031361075.1 Novosphingobium sp.
GATCACCGGCTCGGGCGAAAAGATCTGGCCCGATACGCTCGATATCATGGGCTGGGAAATCCAGCCGGGCGGGCTTGGCGTGGTGCTTAACCGCGCAATCCCGGCCTTCGCGCGCGAAAACATGCGCAGCGCGATCGAGGAAATGCTGGCTCCGCAAGGGCTGACCATTCCCGAAATCGACCGGTTTATCTGTCACCCCGGCGGGGCCAAAGTGGTCGATGCAATCGAGCAGGCGCTGTCGCTTAACCAGGGTTCGCTCGACGCCGAGCGCGAAGTGCTGCGCGGCCACGGCAACATGTCCGCGCCGACCGCGCTGTTCGTGCTCGACAATATTCGCAAGCAGGGCTTGCCGCCGGTTTCGGTGCTGACCGCGCTCGGCCCGGGGTTCACCGCCAGCACCGTTACATTGCGCAAGGCCGCGTGATGCTGTGGGCGTTCACTGCGTGGCTGCCGTATGCGATCATGGCGTTCGTCACGGTTCAGCGGCTGGGCGAGCTGGTCATCGCGCGGCGCAATACTGCGCAGCTGCTGGCGCAAGGCGCGCGCGAATACGGCGCGGGCCATTACCCGGCGATGGTGAAGATGCACGCAGCATGGCTGGCGGCTTTGTGGCTGAGCGTCGGCGGAAAGCCGGTCAACTTGCTGCTGCTGACGATTTTTGTGGTGCTGCAGGGGTTGCGGGTGTGGGTGCTGCACGTGCTCGGCCCGCGCTGGACCACGCGAATCATTGTGCTGCCGGCCGCGCCGCTGGTGGCGCGCGGGCCGTTCCGCTGGGTCAATCATCCCAATTACTGCGTCGTCACCGCCGAAATTGCGGTGCTGCCGTTGGCCTTCGGGCTGGTCTGGATCGCGCTGCTGTTCACGCTGCTGAACGCCGCCATGCTGTATGTGCGGATCGGCGCCGAAGCTCGGGCCCTGAAAGGCGACCCAGCGCTTAGTGCCTAGTGCTTTACAGCCGTCCCGGCATCATGTTCGGCCTTGAGCTTCAGCATCGTGGCGTGGCAGGTCGGGCTGGTTTTCTCGATCTTGGCGATCAGGCAGGCCTGCACCTTCTTGCGGCTGAACGTGCGCATTTCGTCAGCGCACAGCACTTTGGCATCCTTGATGCAATCGCGCTTGCCCGGATCTGGCGCGGCCTGCGCCGGGGCGGTCGCGGTTAGCGCAACCGCCAGCAGCGCGAACGACAGAAGCGAATGCGGACGGTTGGTCATGGCAGATTCCTGATTGGGTTGAAACAGTTGCGTGGCAATGCCAGCGGCAAGATTGCCTGGGGCTGAACTGCAATCAAGCATAAAACGCTTGCCCAAAGCGGTCTGCACAGGCTCTGCACCGAATCGCCCCCAACCGCACACCGGCTGCGCAGCCCAGCCTGCGCGCGCCTTGGGCATTGCCGGGTGCAGACAACCAGGCGGGGCACATCATGCAATCGAAAACGAAGCGCTGGCACGGTACGCTGCTGCTCAAACTGGCGCTGGCCGTGGCGGCGATGGTGCTGGGCGATTACCTCTTCTGGCAGCTCCAGCAATTTGCCGGGGTGCAGGGGATTTTCGGGCTCGCCTTGGTTGCGGCCTTGGCCCTTGCCCGCCCGGCAGTGCGCCGCGACCAGCGCGCACGGATCGCGCTCGGGCTCGCCGCACTCTATGCGCTCGCGCAGTTGTGGGACCCGAGCCCGCTGGCTTTCGCGCTGTTCTGGGCGGCGATGGGGTTCGCTACGCTGCTCCCCGGCACCGGCCCATTCGACGACGGCTGGCGCTGGTTCCAGCG
>JANMCG010000117.1:0-11321 GCA_031361075.1 Novosphingobium sp.
TTGCAGATCGAACAGGAACACATCGGCCGTGCTCATCATCTGTCCGCTGGGGCGGCGCACTTCGCCATACAGGCTGAACACCGGGATGTTGTAATGCGGATCGAGATCGTCAGGCGTCTCGACCATATTGTCCTGCTTGTCACCCTTGAGCCCATGCTGGGGACCGAAGGCAGAGCTGACGTTGATCCCGGCCGCGATCAGCGCGTCTAGCGAATGAGCGAGGTCAGCGGTGACCGAAGCGGGATGCGCGACCAACGCGACGCGCTTGCCGACGAGCGGCGCGCGCAATGCTGGGTCTGCCAGCAGCCGGTCGATTCCGAACTGCACGTTCATGCCTGCCGCTCCAGGCGAAGCGCGCGGCAGGTCCCGGCGTGAAACTCGGGCACACCGGGCTGGAACGCCAGCGCCCAGAACCGGTTAACCCCGTCAGCGTCTTCGATGATTGCATTCACGGCCACCGTGGCGGGCAGCGGCAGGTCGGAACCGATATCGGCGACCACTTGCAGCGAGTTCGCGCTGATCGCCACGGTGATCGCGACGGTTGCCGGTGCATTGCGCATCCCGGCCCTGAAACTATCGAAGTCGTAGCACGCCCAGCGGGTCGAAGGGGAGAGATTGAACTCGCGGTAGGCGGTTCCATCGTGGCTCCAGAATATCTCGAAGCAAGTGGTCTTCCACAGATCATCGAAGCGCCCGGGTGTTGCGATCGCTGGTACATCGATTTGCGTCACCTCGCCGCGCGCAACAAACGTCGCACGGCAACCATCTGCGGTCGGTTCGATCAATGCTTCGATCTCGGTAATCGATCCGGCGGCGCAATCGGGGTGCAGGACAAGCTGGTTCATCGCCGTCCTTTGCCCGCAGCGCGCGCGCCGGGCAAGCGGGTCTTGGGGTTGAGCGCAGCGCGTGCTAGGCGCGCGGCGCGATGACTTACACCTCCACCCTGCTCCGCCTGCTTGATGAACGCGGCTATATTCATCAAGCGACCGACGCCGCCGGGCTCGATGCGCTCGCGCTGCAGCAAATCGTGCCCGGTTACATCGGGTTCGATGCGACCGCGCCATCGCTCCACGTCGGCAGTCTGGTCCAGATCATGATGCTGCGGCGATTGCAGCAGACCGGTCACAAGCCGATCGTGCTAATGGGCGGCGGGACGACCAAGGTTGGCGATCCGTCCGGCAAGGACGAAAGCCGCAAGCTGCTAACGTCCGAGGGAATTCAGACCAACATCGCCTCAATCCGGCAAGTGTTCGAACGCTACCTGACCTTCGGTGACGGCCCAACCGACGCGGTGATGGTCGATAATGACACGTGGCTAAGCCAGTTGGGGTACGTCGAACTGCTGCGCGATGTCGGCCCACATTTTACCATCAACCGCATGCTGACATTTGATTCGGTCAAGTTGCGGCTTGAGCGCGAACAACCGCTGACCTTCCTTGAATTCAATTACATGATCCTCCAGGCCTACGATTTTCGCGAACTGGCGCTGCATCATGGTTGCCGCTTGCAGATGGGCGGGTCGGATCAATGGGGCAATATCGTCAACGGAATCGAACTGGCACGGAGGATGGAGAGCCAGGAAGTGTTCGGGCTGACCACGCCGCTGCTGACCACCGCTGACGGCAGCAAAATGGGCAAGACGGCGGCGGGCGCGGTGTGGCTGAACGAAGACGCGCTGTCCGCGTACGATTTCTGGCAATATTGGCGCAATGTCGACGACCGCGATGTCGTGCGATTCCTCAAACTATTCACCGACCTTCCGCTCGCAGAAATCTCCCGGCTTGGTGCGTTGTCGGGCAACGAGATCAACGCTGCCAAGCTGGTACTTGCCAATGAAGTCACGCGCATGTGCCGGGGCGATGCTGCGGCAGTGGCGGCAGCAGCGACTGCCGCCAGCACGTTCGGCGATGGCGGCGTCGGCACCGATTTGCCGGTGATTGTGCTGCCCGCAGTTGGCCTGCCGCTGATCGATGCACTGGTCGAGATCGGGTTTGCGGCCAGCCGCGGGGAAGCCAAGCGGTTGATCGCGGGCGGCGGGGCGCGGCTCGACGGGGTGGTGGTCACTGACGACAGCACCGTGGTTGCGGGCGGAACCGAGCAACGCTTATCGTCGGGCAAGAAGAAGCATGGGGTGCTGCGTCCGGCCTGACGGCAATTGTTTGCCGCAGTTTACCCAATCTTTGCCTTTATCGTGCAGATTGCCCTTTCGCTTACTTTAGGCGCAGGAGGCAAACGGCAACATGGGCGCTGGAGCTCAACTCACAGTTACCGATCTGCGCCGTGCGGCGCGGCACCCGGTCGACTACAAAGTCATCGGCGAACACCGCCGGCTGGGCGACGTGCATTTGCATGTGGTCAATATCTCGGCGCACGGCTTCATGGTCGAGGGCGATCTTGATCTGACCCGCGGCGAGCGCGTGGTGATCCGCCTGCCCGAGCTGGGCCGGATTGAAGCCCATCTGATCTGGGTGGCCGAAGGCCGCGCCGGCTTCCAGTTCGAACGCATCGTCCGGTTCGAGGATTTCATGCGGATGATCGATGCGCTTCAGCCCAATCCGCGGTTGCGCCGTTCACGATAAACCACCGGGCCAACGCTAAACGACTGCATGACCTGGACTATAGGCACCGTTTAACGGCTCAAAGCAAGTGCTGCCTTGGCAAGTACAGGGCGCGCTGGCATGGCTGGGCGTGTGACGGGCCCCACTCATCCCCTGCAAATTGGCGACTATCGATTGATCTGGCTGGCCCGGTTCGTTTCGGTTGCCGCAACGACCGCAATGGTGGTGGTGATCGGCGCTCAGACTTACCAAATCGCCCGCACAGCCTATCACATGGACGAACAGCAAGCCTCGCTGATGCTCGGTTTGTTGGGCCTGACACAGTTCATACCCTTTATGCTGCTCACGCCGCTCGCCGGGCTCGTCGCAGACCGGATGGATCGGCGCTTTGTCGCGGCTGCAGCCACCGCGGTTGATCTGGTTATTGCCGTCCTGCTGGCGCTAATCAACGCGAGCGGGGCGCTTACCCTGCCGATCTTGTTCGGGCTAGCTGCACTGTACGGCGCAGCGCGCGTGTTCATTGGACCTTCGCTAAGCGCGATTGTGCCCAATGTCGTCCCCGCTGCGTTGCTGCCCAGAGCGATCGCGATCAGCTCGGTCGCGTGGCAATCGGCTGCGGTCTTGGGCCCGGCGCTGGGCGGATTTCTACTCGCACGCAATCATGCCTTGCCCTATTGGGTTTCGGTCGCGGCGCTGCTCGCGGCGATCGCGCTGTTACTCGCGATCCGGCACCGCGCACCGCCCGCCGCCGCGAAAGAGCCTCCGCTCAAACTGATGGGTGATGGAGCCCGCTACGTCTGGCGCGAACGTTTTCTGCTCGGCTGCGTGTCGCTCGATTTGTTTGCAGTGCTGCTGGGGGGTGCCACTGCAATGCTGCCAGCCTTTGCCTATGATGTGCTGCACGTTGGCGATACCGGGCTGGGCCTGATGCGCGCAGCACCTGCACTGGGCGCATCGCTAGTCGCCGTCTATCTTGGGTTTCGGCCGATCGCGCGTGAAGTTGGGGCCAAAATGCTGTGGGCAGTGGCCGGATATGGACTGGCAACGCTGATCTTCGGATTGTCGACCAGCTTTGCCTTGTCGCTTGGCACCTTGGCGATGCTTGGTGCGTTCGATGCCATTTCGGTGTTCATTCGCAGCACCCTGGTGCAGCTCAACACCCCTGACGAAATGCGCGGCCGGGTCTCATCCATCTCAGGGCTCGCCATCTCGGCGTCGAATGAACTGGGCGAAATGCAGTCCGGCCTTGCTGCGGCCCTGCTTGGCCCGGTCGGAGCGGTTGCACTCGGCGGCGCCGGGGCTATTGTCGTTACCGCGTTATGGACCGTGCTGTTCCCCGAACTCAGGCGAGCAAAAACGTTTGCTCCTAACTATCGTAACAAGGAAGAAGTCGCATGAAAGCTGACAGCGTCCTCGCCACAATTGGCAACACCCCGCATATCCGGCTCGCGCGGATGTTCCCCGATCACGAAGTCTGGGTGAAGTCCGAGCGCTCGAACCCGGGCGGTTCAATCAAGGACCGCATCGGCCTCGCGATGATCGAAGCCGCCGAAGCTGATGGCAGCCTGCAACCCGGCGGCACAATTGTCGAGCCGACCAGCGGCAATACCGGCATCGGCCTGGCGATGGTAGCGGCGGTCAAGGGCTATACGTTGGTGTTGGTCATGCCCGAATCGATGTCGATCGAACGGCGGCGGTTGATGCTGGCTTACGGTGCGACCTTCGATCTGACCCCGCGTGAAAAGGGCATGAAAGGCGCGATCGAACGTGCGCACGACCTCGTCGCTGCCACACCCGGCGCCTGGATGCCGCAGCAGTTTGAAAATCCGGCTAACATCGCGGTCCACCACCGCACCACTGCGCAGGAAATTCTGGCTGACTTTGCCGATACTCCGCTTGATGCGCTGATCACCGGGGTCGGCACCGGCGGGCATTTGACCGGCTGCGCCGAAGTGCTCAAAGCCAAGTGGCCGGGCATGCAGGCCTGGGCAGTGGAGCCGACACTCTCGCCGGTCATCTCGGGCGGCCAACCGGCCCCGCATCCAATTCAAGGGATTGGCGCTGGGTTTATCCCGGCCAATCTTCACACGCAGTCAATCGACGGTGCGATCCAGGTCGATCCGGCCGATGCCAAAGAGATGGCCCGGCGCTGCGCACGCGAGGAAGGCATGCTGGTCGGGATCAGCTCGGGCGCAACGCTGGCCGCGATTGCCCAGAAGCTGCCCGATCTGGGCGCCAGCGCCCGGGTGCTTGGGTTCAACTACGATACAGGCGAGCGCTATCTGTCAGTCCCGGATTTCCTTCCGGAATGAGCGCGCTTGAGCGAGTCGATTATTTCGACGCCAAAACCGCGCTGACCGGGTGGCTGGCGCGGCCAGCGGGAATTCCTCGCGCCGCGGTGATCGTGTTTCCGACGATCATGAACACAACCGCTTCGGTCGAAGCCAAGGCACAAAACCTGGCCGAGCACGGCTATTTGTCGCTGATCGCCGATTTCTACGGCGAGCCGGTCGGCGATTTTGGCCAATCGGTTAGATTGGCAACCGCCCTACGCAGCAATGTTGATCGCTATCGGACCCGGTTGCGCGCTGCGCTTGCTGCCTTGGTCGATCTGGAACCCGAGCTTGCTTGCGCCGCAATCGGGTTTTGCATGGGCGGCCAGGCAGTGCTCGAACTGGCACGCGAAAATGCCGCGCTGACGATGGTCGCAAGTTTCCACGGACTGCTCGATACTGGACGTCCAGCCCCGGGCGGTGCCACCATCACCCCGCGCATCCTGATCTGCCACGGCGACGCAGACGGCTTGGTGCCGCGCACGCAAGTCATCTCATTCTGGGAAGAAATGGACGCGGCCAAAGCGAATTGGCACTTTCACAGCTATGCCGGGGTCGGACACGGCTTCACCAATCCCGCTCCGCCAGCCAACGGCGGTGTCAATAGCTACGATGCCAGCGCCGACCGCCACAGCTGGGCAGCACTGCTGGGCATGCTTGACGAGGTCCTGCCTCAGGCTTGCGCCGACGCGCCGACCATATACAAATAATTGCGCGGTTCGAAACCTTCCGGTTGATGCTGGTGGTAACCGGCAGCTGTCAACAACGCGTGGATTGGATCGAGTTGTGCCGCGCCCCACGCTTCGAGCAGAATGGCTGGATGATCGCGCTCGAGCAGTTCTGTGGCGCCTTGTAAAACCCCAAGTTCTCCACCCTCAACATCGATTTTAAGCGGCGCTACCAACGGCTTGCCAGCTTCGGCCCAAGCAAGATCGACCGTCGTCAATGGCACATCAAAAGAGCGCACCAGATTACGCGGTATTACCGAAGCTGAGCTTAACGTTGCGTCGGAGCTTTCGTTAAAAGTAATCGTGCCCGGCATTGCGCCCACCGCCGATTGAACGATCGACACGTTGCTTACGCCATTGCGCGCCAAATTTCTGAGCAGCCGCGCAGCCGTGTCAGGGTGCGGTTCAAAAGCGAGCACACGGCCATTCGGGCGACGCTGCGCGAAAATTCGAGCGATGACAACCCGATGTTAGCCCCGACATCAAACACGGCGCCGCTCAGCGGAATGTATTTGCACAACTCGGCAATTTCGCGGTCTTCATACCCCCCGTGAAACAAAACTAACGTGCCCAAGTCCTCGCGATAACGCAGATCAATCTGCTGGCCGTGAGGCATCCTGTAGGCAAAGCTTGCCGGTTTGGGCGGAAGAACCGGCAAAATGACGTTCCTGAACAACAAACCTTTTCCGCGATGGATCGGAAATTTGGTAAACCACATGCGTGCCGGCCAGATGAGCGACCAGATCATCGAATGATTGCGTTCACGGAAACTTGGAATGAGCGACGGACTGTTCATAATTTGAGGCTAGTTAAGAGAACGAAGGTGGTCAAGCAGTCTGAAATGCTTCGACCGGTAACGCCATCAAACTTTCCGCGCCACTTTCAATCTTGCGGCGCAGCGCACCTGCGTCGGGGGTAAAGCGCTCACCATAATAGCGTGCAGTCACCAGTTTGGCTTCGTAAAATGCCTGGTCGGCGGTTCCAGCAGCAAGCGCAGCCACAGAAACCTCGCCCATACGCAGCCACATCAGGCCGACTGCGACAATTCCCATGATGTGCATGTAATGATGCGCCCCGGCCCCCGCATTGTTGGGATTGGTCATCCCGTTCTGCATCAACCACATGGTCGCCGCCTTCAACTCGCCATTGGCCTTTTCAAGTCGCTCAGCCAGCCCGGCCAGCTCAGGCTTGGCTTTTGCAGCCGCGCACTCGGTATCGACCAAAGCGAACAGCATTTGCACTGCGGCGCCGCCACCCTGCCCCAGCTTGCGCCCGACCAGATCCATCGCCTGCACGCCGTTGGCGCCTTCATAAATCTGCGTGATGCGGGCATCGCGGACGAATTGGCTCATGCCCCATTCTTCGATATAGCCGTGGCCGCCAAACACCTGCTGCATATTGACGCAGGTTTCGAAACCCTTGTCAGTTCCGTATCCCTTGATCACCGGAGTGAGCAGGCTGATCAGCAGATCGGCCGACTGGCGTTCGGTTTCGGTCGCCGCTTTGTGTGTCAGATCGACTTGCAGCGCGCCCCACAGACACAGCGCGCGCATGCCTTCGGTAAAGGCTTTGGCGTCCATCAACATCCGCCGCACATCGGGGTGGACGAACAGAGTGTCGGCCTTCTCGCCCGGTTCTGCCGGACCGGTCAACGCCCGGCCTTGGCGGCGCTCATGCGCGTACTTGACCGCGTTCTGATACGCCACCTCGGCTTGCCCAAGCCCCTGGATACCCACCCCAAGCCGCGCTGCGTTCATCATTATGAACATCGCGGCCAGCCCCTTGTTTTCATCGCCGACCAGATACCCGGCGGCACCGTCGTAATTCATCACACAGGTCGCGTTGCTGTGAATGCCCATCTTGTGCTCAAGGCTGCCGCACGAAACCGCATTGCGCGCGCCCAGCGTGCCATCGTCATTCACCATGAACTTGGGGACGATAAACAGCGAAATACCCTTTGAACTTTCGGGCGCACCGGGGGTTTTGGCCAGTACCAGATGAATGATGTTTTCGGTCAGGTCATGCTCGCCCGCCGAGATGAAGATTTTGGTTCCGGTGATCGCGTACGATCCATCGAGCGCGGGCACTGCGCGAGTGCGGATCAGCCCCAGATCGGTGCCGCACTGCGGCTCAGTCAGGTTCATGGTTCCCAGCCACTCATGGCTAATCATTTTGGGCAGATACTTGGCCTGCTGCTCGGGTGAGCCCTTGGCGATGATCGCCGATATCGCCCCGTCGGTCAGCCCGGGATACATGCCGAACCCCTGATTGGCTGTGGCAATAAATTCCTGCGCCATGAACCCCAGAACGTGCGGCAAACCCTGCCCGCCAAATTCCTCGGGCGATGCCAGTGTGCCCCATCCGGCTGCGCGGAACTGATCGAAGGCCGCTTTGAACCCGGTCGGGGTGGTGACCGAACCATCAGGATGGCGAGTGCAGCCCTCGCGGTCGCCGGGCAGGTTAAGCGGAGCCAGAACTTCTGAGACGAATTTGCCGAATTCATCGACCACGGAATCAATCATGTCTGGCGTTGCATGCTCGAAGCCGGGCAAGTTGCCATAGCTTTCAAGCTTGAGCACTTCGTTGATGACGAACCGAGTGTCGCGCGTCGGCGCCTGATAAATCGGCATGAGAAATCCTTGAGTGTGGAAGCTTAGGCCTTCGTGGCGGCCGGATCGATATTTTCGACCACGGCAATGAAGTGCGATAGTTCGGCAATGGCGGCGTCAAGATCGGCGCGCTGGGCGCTCAGCCGCTCAGCCTTGGCGCGGCACCGCTCCAATGTGACCCGGCGTTGTTCGACCCGGCCATCGCCCAGATCATAAAGATCGATCATTTCCTTGATTTCGGTCAGGCTGAAACCGACGTTCTTGGCTCGCAAAATCCACGCCAGCCGAGCGCGGTCACGCTTGGAATAAACGCGAGTCAGTCCGATTCGCGCCGGCGCGATCAAGCCCTCGTCTTCGTAAAACCGCAGCGCCCGCGCGGTAACGTCAAACTCTGCGGTCAGATCGGAGATTGCAAACTGTTCGCGCTGCAACGCATCTGGCGTGTCGAGGTGCGCGCCATCGTGGCTCGAAGGGGTTGCGCTGACGTGATCCATGCGCAGCGCCGTAGCTTACCTTTACGTAAGCGTCAATCCGCGCAACGCTGCAACGTCTCGCCCTCAAGCTTGCGGTAAAAACAGCTGCGTTCTCCAGTGTGACAAGCCGGCCCGTGCGGCGTGACCAGCAAGACCAGTGCGTCCTGATCACAATCGACCCGGATTTCGTGCACTTGCAGCACATTCCCCGAGGTCTCGCCTTTGCGCCATAACCGCCCGCGCGATCGCGAGTAAAAATGCGCCAGCCCCGTAGCGCGCGTTTGCGCAAGCGCCTCGGCGTCCATAAACGCCAGCATCAAAACTGCGTGCGTGTCTGCATCGATCGCGACCGCGCTTAATAATCCCTGCGAATCGAATTTTGGCAGGAAGGCAGTGCCCTGCTCGGCGTCATGCTGGTTGATCTCAGTCATCGGTGTTCCTTGTTGCAAGATAACCACATGTGTCGATCAAAAAATGGCCTGGCCGCGCAAGGCGCTTTCATTCCGCCGCAGATTGCTCGATTCAACGGGTGCGGAAAGGCCGATGGCTTAGGTTCAGGGATGACCAACCGCATGAGGGATTAGGCGCGGCAACTCGAAGGGGGAGTTGCCAAACCGCGCAAGCGGCGCCGCAACAGTTTCGTCACGAAGGACGCCCGGAGCTTTGGTTCCGGGCGTTTTCGTTTGCGCAGCGCGCGATCAAGTCACACCTCACGCCAGATGCAGCGCTTCGTCGAGCACCCGCGCAAAGCAGGCAATCGTCACATCCTGCGCGCCGGCCCGTTTAAGCGCGCTGACACAGGCATTGCTGGTCGCGCCGCTGGTCAGCACATCGTCGACCAGCAACACTTTGGCGGCCGGCCACCGCGCGGCGTGCCGCGGATTCACCCCGATTGCGCCCGCCAGGGCACGGGCCCGCGCGGTTCGGCCCAGCCCGCCCAAAGTCGGCGTGCGTTTCAAACGCACCAATCCATCGACCACCAATTCGGCGCCGGACGACGCAGCCAGCTCGCGCCCCAGCAATGCCGACTGGTTAAAGCCCCGGCTCCACAGCCGCCAACGATGCAGCGGCACCGGCACGATCAACCAGCCAGGGCCGACTTCCGGCGGCAGGCGCGCCGCGATCATCCGCGCCAGCAGTGGCGCCAGCGCTATCCGATGGCCGTACTTGAGGGCCAGAATCAGGCGCCGCGACGTATCGTTATACAGCGTTCCCGCCGCGATGCCGCTGTGGCGGGGCGGCTGCGCAAGACACGGAGCGCAAACCAGTCCCGGCGCACTCGCGGCTTCGAGCGGGCGCTGGCAAGTCATGCAGCACGGCTCTCCAGGTACCGCCAGTCCCGCCCAGCACACCGCGCACAGCCCGGTCTGCGCCGCCAACCCTGCGCCACATAGCGGGCAGCGCGGCGGGAACACCAGATCAACGACCGGGGCGAGAAGCGGGTGGACTTGCATCGGACCTTTCGTATCGCTTGCGCAGAGCTGTGGCGCAAGGCAGGGCGAACCGATGGCCCAGCCTGCCCCGCCCGTGATCTTTGCGCCCGCCCGGCGGCTGGCGGTACGGCAACGGATGCTGCGGGCGCAGCAACAACCCGGCGCGCCGCGCTATTTGCTCGACGACATGGTCGCCGATGTGGGCGAGCGGATCGCGTTCCTGCGCCACACCCCGCGCCGGGTGCTGGCGATTGGCGATTTGGGCGCGATCGGCGCGGCGTTGTCCGATTGCGACATCACCCCGCTAGATCCCGGCGCCGCCTTCGATCAGGAGGCCCCTTACCCCCGATCCGGCTTCGATACGGTAATCAGCCTTGGCACGCTTGATACCGCCAATGACTTGCCCGGGGCGTTGATCCACCTCCGCAATGCCCTTGCCCCCGGCGGACTGGCGCTGGCCAGCTTTGTCGGCGCTGGCAGCCTCCAGAACCTGCGCGCCGCGATGCTGGCCGCAGACGGTGAGCGGCCCGCTCCGCGGCTCCATCCGGCAGTCGATGTCCGAGCCGGGGGGCAATTGCTCCAGCGGGCCGGATGGGCCGATCCAGTGGTCGACAGCCGCAGCTTGACGGTGCGTTTCTCGAGCCTGAGCAGCCTGACGACAGACTTGCGCGCGCAGGGCCTGTCAAACTGCCTATCCCGCCCCGGACCGCCGCTGACCCGGTCGCAATTGGCCCGCGCCGCGCAGACATTCGGATCGGCGACTACCGAATCGTTCGAAATTTTGACGCTAACCGGCTGGAAATATTAGGCTAACGCCGCCTGCGCTGCCGCCAGCCGCGCAATCGGGACGCGGTATGGCGAGGCGCTGACGTAATCGAGCCCGATCTGCTCGCAGAAGGCAATGCTTGCTGGATCGCCGCCATGCTCGCCGCAAATGCCCAGCTTGATATCGGACCTGGTCGCCCTGCCTCGTTCCACCGCCAGCGAAACCAGCTGGCCGACGCCTTCGATATCGAGACTGACGAACGGATCGCGCGGGAAGATGCCCTGCTCGACATAAACGCCTAGGAACCTGGCCGCGTCGTCCCTCGACACGCCCAGAGTAGTTTGGGTCAAGTCATTGGTGCCAAATGAGAAGAACTCGCCAACTTCGGCAATTTCACCCGCCATCAAGGCAGCGCGCGGTA
>JANMCG010000118.1:0-2198 GCA_031361075.1 Novosphingobium sp.
CGGTTTATCGCCGGGTGCGCCGAAGTATCGCAGATCGATGCGGTCAAGGCAGGCGAGCTGTTCGATTTGATCGACAAGTTTGCCGGCTACGGTTTCAACAAAAGCCACGCTGCGGCCTACGCCTTGCTGGCTTACCAGACCGCCTGGCTCAAAACCCATTACCCGCACGAATTTTACGCCGCATCGATGTGCTTTGACATGCACCAGTCGGAAAAGCTGGCGGTCTATGTCGATGACATGCGCCGCAATGGAGTGGTGCTGGCCGGACCCGATATCAATCGCAGCGAGGCCGAATTCACCGTCGAGCGCACTGACGATGGCTATCAGGTGCGCTATGCCCTGGCGGGCATTCGCAACGTCGGCGAAAAGGCGATGGATGCGATCCATGCCGAGCGTGAGGCCAGCGGCTGGTTTGAAAGCCTCGAAGATCTGTTCAAACGCGCCCCGCAAGGCTCGATGAACCGGCGCCAGCTGGAAGGCCTGGCCGGGGCCGGGGCGCTCGACGGGCTCGATCCCAATCGCGCGCGGGTGATGGCTAATGCCGAAATGCTGCTGGCGGTGGCCGATGAAGCCGCGCGCAGCCGGTCGAGCGGGCAAGGCGGGTTGTTCGGGGGCGAGGATCATGCCGCCCCGGCGCTGCGACTGATCGAGGCTGAACCGTGGAGCAAGGCCGAGCAGATGGCCAAGGAGCGCGAGAATTTCGGCTTTTATTTCGCCGCGCACCCGGTCGAGCAATTCCGCGCGGTCGCTACTGCCAACGGCGCCCGCACCTTTGCCAGCCTGATGGAGACGGGCGTGCCCGGGGGCGGCCGCGCGCAGGCGATGATGGCGGCGATGGTCGAAAGCGTGAACCGCGGCAAAACCCGGCGCGGCGGCGATTTTATCCGCGCCGATTTCTCCGACAGCTCGGGGCAATTCAGCGCCGCCTGCTTTGAAGAGGCTTTGGTCGAGCCGATGCTGCAATGGGCCAAGGACGCCACCTGCCTGCTGCTCACAGTCGAACTTGACGCGCCCAGCCCGGATGAGCCGCCGCGGGTCACCGTACGCAGCGCGCGGCCGCTGGACGAGGTAAAAAGCGCGGCAAGCATGGTGCTGAAGCTTGAAGTGCTGCGCCCCGAAGCTTTCGCCGATCTGGCGCTTATTCTGGTCGGCGGGGCAGAAGGCCGCGGCGAAGTGGTCGCGCGGTTGCGCACCGGGCAGGGCGAGGATCAGCTGGTCCGGCTGGGCCGCGATTTCCAGCTCGACGGCGAGCTTGCGGAACGCTTGGCAAACGTCGCCGGGGTCGCCAATGTGCAATTATCGGCGCGGCGCAGCGGGGCAAACCTGCGGCTGGTCGCCTGAGCGACGAACGATTGGGAGTGCTGCATGCTGGGCGGGATTGAAGCGACAGGATCGATGCAGGATTGGGACCTGCGGGTTACGCGATTGATCGATCATGCCGCGCGCGAGCATGGTGCGCGCGAGATCGTGACGCATTGGGCCGATGGCAGCGAAACCATAACCACGTGGGACGGGGTGCGCCGCGATGCACTGAAAATGACGCAGGCACTGCGTCGGTTGGGGGTGCAGCCGGGCGAGCGGATTGCGACGCTGGCGATGAACCATTCGCGCCATCTGGTCAGCTGGTACGGCGCGGTCGGGGTGGGCGGAGTGCTCCACACGATCAACCCCCGGCTGTTCGACGATCAGCTCGAATATATCGCCAATCATGCCGAAGACCGGGTGCTGCTGTACGATGCCGCGTTCGCTCCGCTGGTCGAGCGGATGCGCGCCAAATGGACCACGATCGAGCAGTACATCTGTTTCGATAACGGCCAGTTCGAAGACTGGATCGGGGCGGAAGACGGCGACGCCCAGTGGGCGGACGGGGACGAGCGGGATCCGTGCATGCTGTGTTACACCAGCGGGACCACCGGCAATCCCAAAGGTGTTCTGTATCAACATCGCTCGACCATGCTGCACGCGATGACCTCGTTGCAGCCGTCGATTTTTGACTTCGACGCGCGCTCGGTGATGCTGCCGGTCGTACCGATGTTCCACGCCGCCAGTTGGGGCTTGCCGTGGGGCGGCGCGGCGGCGGGGATCAAATTCGTGTTTTCGACGGTCAACGATCCGGCGGTGCTGTGCGATTTGATGAACCGCGAAAAAGTGACTCATTCGGCCGGAGTACCGACGGTCTGGCTATCGATGTTCCAGCA
>JANMCG010000123.1:0-5711 GCA_031361075.1 Novosphingobium sp.
GAGGAAGTCTGGGACACGATGGAGCCGGTGATGGCCGGCGTGTTCGATAAGTTCGCCGAGGGCAAGAGTGTGACCAAGGCGGGCGAGTTCCCGCGCATTCCGCATGATCAGGCGATGCTCGATTACGGCACCGACAAGCCCGATCTGCGCAATCCGCTGATCGTGCGCGATGTGACCGCCGAGTTCACCACATCGGGCTTTGGCCTGTTTGAAAAGATCGTCGGTTCGGGCGGGGTGGTGCGCCTGATCCCGGCTCCGGCGACGGCTGAAAAGAGCCGCAAGTTCTTCGACGAGATGAACGAATGGGCGCGCAGCGAGGGCCATGCGGGCCTCGGCTACGCGACCCGCAAGGCCGGGGTGTTCGGCGGCCCGATCGCCAAGAACCACGGCGAGGACCAGATGGCCGCACTGTGGGACAGCCTGGGCCTTGGTCCTGACGACGGTGCGTTTTTCGCTGCGGGCAAAGCCGATCAGGCGGCCAAGCTCGCCGGGGCTGCGCGCAGCCGGGTGGGCGAGCAGCTTGAGCTGATCGACACCCAGGCGTTCAAATTCTGCTGGATCATCGACTTCCCGTTTTACGAATGGGACGAGGAAGCCAAGGCGCTCGATTTTGCCCACAACCCGTTTTCGATGCCGCAGGGCGGGCTCGAGGCGCTTGAGACGCAGGACCCCAAGAGCATCAAGGCCTACCAGTACGATCTGGTCTGCAATGGCTATGAACTGGCCTCGGGCTCGATCCGCAACCAGCATCCGGACCTGATGGTCAAGGCGTTCGAACTGGTCGGGCTGTCCAAGCGGGAGGTCGAAGACCGCTTTGGCGGGATGTACCGCGCGTTTCAGTACGGCGCGCCGCCCCACGGCGGCATGGCCGCCGGGGTCGACCGCATGGTGATGCTGCTGTGCGGGGTCCACAACCTGCGCGAGATCACGCTGTTCCCGATGAACCAGCGCGCCGAAGACCTGCTGATGGGCGCACCCTCGGTGCCCGAACCCAAAGCGCTGCGGGATTTGCACATCAAGGTGATGGAACCGGCCAAAGCATAAGTTTTCGCTACGAAAAAATGCTGATGCCGCGCACCCTCTTGCCAGCGCGCGCGGCGTTCTCTAGGGCAAAGACCAACAATATTTCATCTGCCGTTCACGAAGGGATATACCATGAGCGACACCGCCGACCGGGTTAAGAAGATCGTTGTCGAACACCTCGGTGTTGAAGCTGACAAGGTCACCGAAGATGCCAGCTTCATCGACGATCTGGGTGCTGATTCGCTTGATATCGTTGAACTTGTCATGGCGTTTGAAGAAGAATTCGGCGTCGAGATTCCTGATGATGCGGCTGAGAAGATCGGCACCGTTTCGGATGCGATCAAATACATCAATGAGCACAAGGGCTGATCGCTTTTGGCTGCTAGACCGCGCTGCCACGCCTCCTCGCAATCGCGAAGCGGTTTGACGGTGGAGCAGGTCTTTGACAGGCTCAGTCCCGCAGTGGGCTGAGCCTGTTGCGTTTGAGCGTTGCGGAGAGAAATATGCGCCGTGTTGTCGTTACCGGGCTTGGCCTGGTCACCCCGTTGGGGGCCGATGTCGAAACTGTCTGGGCTAACCTGATCGCGGGAAAAAGCGGCGCGGGGCAAATCACGCGGTTCGATACCACCGAGCATAAATGCACTATCGCGTGCGAGATCAAACCAGCCGATCATCCGTGGGGGTTCGATCCCAACCAGCGGATCGATCACAAGGTGCAGCGCCAGGTCGATCCATTCATTATTTACGGCATCGACGCCGCCGGTCAGGCGCTTGAAGACGCCGGACTGCTCGAAATGGATCAAGCGACCAAAGAGCGCACCGGCTGTTCGATCGGGTCGGGCATCGGCGGATTGCCGGGGATCGAAAGCGAATCCATCGTGCTGCACGAAAAGGGTCCAAGCCGGGTCTCACCGCACTTTGTCCACGGCCGCCTGATCAATCTGATCTCGGGTCAGGTTTCGATCAAATACGGCCTGATGGGTCCCAACCATGCAGTCGTCACCGCATGCTCGACCGGGGCACATTCGATCGGCGACGCCGCGCGGATGATCAAGGATGACGATGCCGACATCATGCTGGCGGGCGGCTCTGAAAGCACCGTAAATCCGCTTGGCGTGGCCGGCTTTGCGCAAGCCCGGGCGCTCAATTGCAGCTATAACGATCGCCCTGAACAGGCCAGCCGTCCGTACGACAAAGACCGCGACGGGTTCGTGATGGGCGAAGGCGCGGGTGTAGTGGTGCTTGAAGAATACGAGCACGCCAAAGCACGCGGAGCGAAGATTTACGCTGAGGTGGTGGGCTATGGCCTGTCGGGCGATGCTTACCACGTCACCGCGCCGCATCCAGAGGGCCGGGGCGCGGAACTGTCGATGCGGATGGCAATGCGCAAGGCCGGAATGGTGCCGGGCGATATCGATTATGTTAACGCGCATGGCACCTCGACCATGGCCGACACGATCGAACTGGGCGCGGTCAAGCGCGTGCTGGGCGATGATTTGAGCGGCGCGTCGATGAGCAGCACCAAATCGGCCATCGGGCATTTGCTTGGCGGGGCGGGCGCGGTCGAGACAATCTTCTGCATTCTTGCGATCCGCGATCAGATCGTTCCGCCAACGCTCAATCTGGATAATCCGGACGAAGGCACCCAAGGCGTCGATCTGGTCCCTCACGTTGCCAAAAAACGCCCGGTCCGCGCTGCGCTGAACAACAGCTTCGGGTTTGGCGGCACGAACGCCTCGCTGATCGTCAAGGCGATCGAAGACTAATGCTGGGCACGCGCTGGGGCTGCAGGCCGTTACTGATCGCGGCAGCGCTGCTGCTGGCGGTGCTGGGCTGGCTGATCGCGGGCTGGGCCAGCAGCGGGCCGCTTAAGCAGGATACCGCATTTATCGTCGCCGATGGTTCCAGCTTATCGAGCGTGGCCGACAAATTGGCCGCTGATGGGGCGATCGGGTCGGCCACGGCATTCAAATTGCGCGCGCGGATTTTTGGGGCCGGATCGACGATCAAGGCGGGTGAATTCAAGCTGCCCAAAGGCGCTTCGATGGCGCGAATACTCAGCATAATCGCCAGTGACGAGGTGCTGCGGCGGTTCGTCACCGTGCCCGAGGGCATGCCCTCAATCATGGTCTATGACCGGCTGATGGCCAATACCAGCTTGACTGGCAGCATCGAAGTGCCCGCCGAAGGCTCGATCCTGCCCGATACTTACGAGATCGAAAGAGGCGAGAGCCGCCAGGCGGTGGTGCTGCGGATGCAGGCGGCGATGCAGCGCACGCTTGCTGAATTGTGGGCCAAACGCTCGCCCGATACGGTCGCCAAAACGCCGGGCGAGACGCTGGCGCTGGCTTCGATTGTCGAGAAGGAAACCGGCAAGCCGAGCGAACGGCCGATGGTTGCCGGGCTCTATTCCAACCGCATCCGCACGGGCATGCAGTTGCAGGCCGATCCGACGATCATTTACCCGATCACCAAAGGCAAACCGCTCGGGCGGCGGATCCGCCAATCGGAAATTAACGCGGTCAACGATTACAACACGTACAGCATGTTCGGGCTGCCTAAGGGGCCGATCACCAATCCGGGCAAGCTGGCAATCGCCGCCGTGCTGAACCCGGCCAAGACCGACGCGTTGTACATGGTCGCCGATGGCAGCGGCGGCCACGCCTTCGCCGCGACCCTGGCCGAGCACAACGCTAACGTCCAAAAATGGTTCACCCTGCGCAAAGCACGCGGGGACTTTTGACGGGCGCGCTGCCTGCTACCCAAATTTGCTTAACTTACCCCATTCGTGCCGGTGACACTTGGCAGGTTCGTGTGGAATGCAATCGAGACACTTCGCACCGCGCATTTACTGCGCTCGACACGAACGCAGCGTATATCGATGCCTAGCGCCCGGTCGCGGCTTCCATCGCGGGCAGATAGCGCGCGCCGACAATCTCTACAGCGCGGCTGGCCGCATCGATCTCGGCCAGTTGCGCGGCGCTTAGCGCCAGTTCGGTCGCGGCGAGGTTTTCCTGCAAGCGCGCCAGCTTGGTGGTTCCCGGAATCGGCACGATTGAATCGCCTTGCGCCAGCAGCCATGCCAGCGCGACTTGCGCTGCGCTGGCTTCAAGCTGCGCCCCGATCGCCTGGATCAGCTCGACCAATTTGGCATTGGCCGCCATTGCATCGTGCTGAAAACGGGGCAGCCGGGCGCGGAAGTCGTTTTTATCGAAAGCGGTCTCGGTGGTAATCGCGCCGGTCAGGAAGCCGCGGCCAAGCGGGCTGTAGGGCACGAACCCAATCCCCAGTTCGGTCAGCAGCGGCAGCAATTCAGCCTCGGGTTCGCGCTGCCACAATGAGTATTCGCTTTGCAACGCTGTCACCGGCTGCACCGCATGCGCGCGGCGGATTGACTGCGGGCCGGCTTCGGACAGCCCGAAATGCTTGACCTTGCCAGCCGCGATCAGATCGCGCACCGCGCCCGCAACGTCCTCCATCGGCACCGCAGGATCGACCCGGTGCTGGTACAGCAGATCGATCCGGTCGGTCCGCAGCCGCTTGAGCGAGGCATCGACCGCTGCGCGGATGTGGTCTGGCGTGCTGTTGAAATGCGGCCCGGTCTTGGGATCGCCCGCCAGATCGAACCCGAACTTGGTGGCGATAATTACCCGGTCGCGCAGTGGCTCAAGCGCTTCGCCGACCAGTTCTTCGTTGACGTAGGGACCGTAGACTTCGGCGGTATCGAACAAGGTCACCCCAAGTTCGACCGCGCGGCGCAGCAGCGCGATCATTGCGGCCTTGTCAGGGGCAGGGCCGTAAGCCCAGCTCATCCCCATGCAGCCCAGGCCAAGCGGTGAGACTTCGAGGCCCGAATTTCCGAGGTGGCGGCTGTGCATGATCGAGTGCTCCGGTGGCATGACGTGACCCGACTCTGCGCCGGTATGGTCCAGCCGGCAACCGTGCTGACCGAATAATTCGCTCGTTTCACCGCGCCTTTGCAGCCGTCGCGCGAATGGGCTAGCGCCGGTGGGCAATGCCCAACCCACCGTTCATCGTCACCGCCGAGCTGCCGGGCGAAGTCTTAGCGTTCGCCGATGCTCTGCGGCGCGCGCATTTTCCGCCCGAACGCAATCATCTGGCGGCGCACGTCACGCTGTTTCATGCTTTCGCACCGTCGCTGCGTGATGAATTGCCGCGCGAACTGTCGCGGCTGGCCAGGGAATATGCGCCCCCCGCGGCGAAGCTGGACGGCATGATGGATCTGGGCGGCGGCACCGCGCTGTCGCTGCGCAGTCCGGCCATGCTCGCGGTCCGCGCCGAATTGGCCGAACGGTTTCACACGATGCTCACCGCGCAGGATCGCGGCGGCAAACGACTGCATATCACAGTCCAAAACAAGGTCGAGCGCAAGGCGGCGTTGGCGTTGCAGGCCGAACTGGGCGCGGCGCTGGTGGCGCGTGAATTTCAGTTCACCGGGCTGGGGTTGCACCTCTATCTCAATCCACATTGGGAGCGGGTGGGGCTGTGGAAGTTTCGCGGTCACGCGCACGCTTGACCCCGTCGGCCACGCCCCCTATGTGGCCCGCCTGTCCAGCGCTTCGGCGCGGATCAGGCCTTGGTATGGCGGAGTAGCTCAGCTGGTTAGAGCAGCGGAATCATAATCCGCGTGTCGGGGGTTCGAGTCCCTCCTCCGCTACCAATCTCGC
>JANMCG010000130.1:0-4479 GCA_031361075.1 Novosphingobium sp.
AACCGCGCGCCGATGCAGACCATCAGGTCAGCCCGGTTCATCGCCATGTTGGCTTCGAAAGTGCCGTGCATCCCCAGCATCCCGAGCCAGTCGGAATGGTCGGCCGGGAAGGCACCGAGGCCCATCAACGTTGAAGTCACCGGCGCGCCGGTAAGCGCTTGTAACTGGCGCAACAGCTCGGCCGCGCGCGGGCCCGAGTTGATCACCCCGCCGCCGGTGTAGAAGATCGGTGCCTTGGCATTGGCGAGCAGTTCGATCGCCTTGGCAATGTCACGATCGCTGCCAGTCGTCGGCGGGTTGTAACGCTGGCGGCGTTGCGGGGCGCCATCGGCCAGCCGGGCCGAGGCGATCTGCACATCCTTGGGAATGTCGATCACCACCGGGCCAGGGCGGCCGGTGGTGGCGATCTGGAAGGCTTCGTCGATGATCCCAGCCAATTCGGCGGGGTCTTTGACGAGATAGTTATGCTTGGTGCAGTGGCGGGTGATGCCGATGGTGTCGGCTTCCTGAAACGCGTCCGAGCCGATCAGCGCGGTCGGCACTTGCCCGGTGATCACCACCAGCGGGATCGAATCCATAAACGCATCGGCGATCCCGGTGACGGCATTGGTTGCGCCGGGGCCCGAGGTAACCAGCACTACGCCCGGCTTGCCGGTCGAGCGGGCGTAACCTTCGGCCGCGTGCGCCGCACCGGCTTCATGGCGAACCAGGATGTGACGGATGCGGGCATCGCCGAACAGCGCATCATAGATCGGCAACACCGCGCCGCCGGGATAGCCGAACACGAATTCGACTCCCTGCCGGACCAGGCTTTCAACTAAAATGCTGGCGCCGCTGCGCTCATCGCTCACTGCCGTGTTCCTTCGATTGGCCAGGCTGGCCGTTGATAAGGCGGACCCGGCGCAGTTGCCTGCGCCGGGTCTCCTCTCCAACTCGCGGCTGTAGTGCAACAGCCGATATTCAACGGGCCTCTATGTGACAGTTAATGTCATGTCAAGCCGGTTTGGCGTAATAAAGTATCAAATATGCAGGCAGCGTCGTAATCTTTCGTTTCGATCCGTTGCCATTCGTTCGGTGATTGGTTGCGCAACCACGTGAATTGCCGCTTGGCATAATTGCGGGTGGCCTGCGCGCCGCGGGCTTCTGCCGCGGCGTGGGTCGCTTGCCCTGCGAGCAGCGCGGCTATTTCTGGAACGCCGATGGCGCGCATCACCGGCAGATCGGGAGCGAGTTCACGCGCCAGCAGCGCTTCGACTTCCGCCAGCGCACCGCGTGTCAGCATCTGGGCAAAGCGCTGGTTGCAGCGGTCATAGACCCACTCACGCGGCGGGAGCAGCACGGCGGTGTGAAGTGCTACTGCGTGCCCAATCCCGCCCGCCAGCTCGCTTTGCCACTCCGCAAGAGATCGTCCGGTGCTGCGGATAACTTCGAGCGCGCGCGCGATCCGGGTCGAGTCGCCCGGCGCCAGCACGGCGGCGCGCGCTGGATCTTCTTGTTGAAGCGCCGCGTAGGCCTCGGCGGTGGGCAATGCGCGCGCTGCCTCGCGGATTTCGGGCGTGATCGCCGGGACAGGCGCGATCCCGTCGAGCAGGGTGCGCAAATACAGCCCGGTCCCGCCGACCAGCACCGGCACCGCGCCAAGTGCCTGAACCTCGGCAATTACCTTGCGGGCCTGCACCGCCCAATCGGCCGCCGAACAGGCGAACGCTCCGTCCCAGGTTCCAAACAGCCGGTGCTCTATCCCCTGCATCTCGCCCGGCGTGGGCCGCGCTGACAGCACCGCCAGATCGGCATAAACCTGCGCGCTATCGGCATTGATCACCACCGCCGCGCGCCCGCGGTTGCGCAATGCCACCGCCAGTCGCACCGCCAGATCGCTCTTGCCGCTGGCGGTTGGCCCTGCGATGAGCGCGAGCGGGGGCGCATCGCGCCGTTGTTCAAGGGATTCAAACGTGCTCATTGCGCGGATCATAGCAGATCAGTCGGCGCTGTCCGCAAGTCTGGCGCAAGTGCTTGAAGCGCTGGCGCTGCAGGGTCTGGGTGCGCAGCATATTGCTGGGGCGGGCGGGGCGGACGAGATTGTCTGCCAAGGTGCCGCCGCCGCTGATTGGCCGCGCTTCCGCGCCGCGCTCGAAGCGCATTTGCCGCCTTCAGATATTTTGATCGCCGATCATCAGCCACTGTTACCGGCGCTGTTCGTTTCGGATATGGATTCTACCATGATCGGGCAGGAATGTATCGATGAGCTGGCGGATTTTGCCGGGTTCAAGCCGCAGGTTGCTGCGATCACCGAACGCGCAATGCAGGGCGAGCTTGATTTTGCCGCTGCCTTGCGTGAACGGGTGGCGTTGCTGGCGGGGTTAAGCGAGGGGGCAATTGCGGAGTGTCTGGCCGATCGGATTACACCGATGCCAGGCGCGCAAACTCTGGTGGCAACACTCAAAGCGCTCGGCTGCCGCGCCGTGCTGGTGACCGGCGGGTTCCACCAGTTCGCCGATCCGGTTGCAGCGCAGCTGGGGTTTGAACGCGTGGTTGGTAACCGGCTGGCGATTGCAGGGGGCAAACTGAGCGGTCAGATCATCGGCGCGATCGTGGACAGCGCCGTCAAACGTGCGGTGCTGGACGAAGAGTTCGCCCAATTGCGGATCGGCAAAGCCGGCGGGCGAGCCAGCCTCGCCACCGGGGATGGGGCCAACGATATCCCGATGCTCGAAGCTGCCAGCTATGGCATTGCCTATCACGCCAAGATAAAGGCGCGGGCCGCAGCGCACGGCTGGGTTGATCAAGGTGATTTGACCAATGTATTGCGCCTGCTGGGTATCCCCGAAGCATCATGGGTAAAATGTTAGGCAATGTGCGGCTATGTTCGATATTGACACTGATGTAAGTAAAGGTTAGTCCGAAACCATGAACATGCTGACCGCCACGCTCGCTCCGGCCGTTCCGGCTCAAGACCTTCCGATCATCGATGCGCGTCGACCCCAGCCGCGCTACAATTTTCCCAAGGCGTGGCATCATTTTAAAGAGCTGATCAAGGACAAGGAAAACACCGCCGAGGTTGCGCCGATTTTTGAAGCGCTGCCCTGGCGCGGGGCTTACCAGGCCGCCACGGCATTCCTGTCGACCGAGCGTGGGCAGGAAATTCGCCGCACCGAACCATCGCTGGTGGCGATCCTGGATGATCACGCGGGCCTGCGCAAATTGCCGGCCGGATCGCTCGGACAAGTCTATTGCGACTTTATGGAGCGCGAGGGGCTTTCGGCGCAAGGATTGGTCGATGACTTGGACAAGTATCGCCGCCCTGACCAATATTTCGACGATCAGGCCGACTGGTATTTCCAGCGCGTGCGCGACACTCACGATCTGATGCACATCATCTCGGGCTTCGGGCGCGATGCGCTGGGCGAGCAATGCGTGCTGGCGTTTACCTATGGCCAACAGCCTGCGCTCGCGCACTTGTTCCTCGGTTATGCCGGGGCACTCGAAATATGGAAGCGGATGACGGTCCGGGTGCCTGTGCTGCGCGCAGTGCGTGAGGCGCAGCGGATGGGCAAGGCTTGCCCGCGGTTGATCGAACAGCCGATCCACGAGCTGCTCGCGCGGCAGCTTGTCGAACTGCGCGCGGAATTCGGAATTGTGGAGCCGCATCATTATCGCGCAGCGCATGCCACGTGGCGCGCCGCCGGGGTTGATCCGTATGACTTGCTACCGCCGGTGGCCAAAGCTGCCTGAGTAACGCGTCGTCTCGGGCAACTCAAAAAGTGCGACACGACTACCGGATCAGCCCGAGCCTGCCTGAGCCGGCCGCCGATTATATAACTTCAGCGGTTCCGGGCCGACTTGGGCTGCCCGCTAGCCCTTCGTCTTATTTTTATGGTCGCGGATCAGGCCATCAAGCTCGTCGATCCGCAGGCGTTCGGGCGTGCCTTTGGGCAAGCCTTTGAGCCGGCAGCTCGCCCACAGCTGCTTGCGTTCGCTTTCAAGCGCTTTGAGGTAAAGATCGGCCATTGATTTGTGCTTTCCGTTTGAGGAGGTCAGCGCAGCTCTTTGCGGATCACCAGTTTGAGCCCTGACCAGACCTCGTCCACTGCGCAGACCTTAGTGTCAACAAAACCCAGCGGCAGGGCCACCTCGCGGATGGTGTCTTCGGTGATGTCGGTCGGCACTTTGGCGGCTTGCTTGGGCCAGCTGACCCAGACTTGCCCGGCGGGCGCGATCTGGTGGCGCAATTGGTTCAACCGCTGTTCCAGCACGCTGCGGGCGGTGACAAACACATGCACCGCATCGATCCCTTCCGCAGGATCGGCAACCGGGATCAGATCGAGCGCATAGTCGCCGATCTCATCCGCGACGCTGTCGGGCATCGCATCGAACCACACCCGCTGGCCATCGCGCAGCCCCAGCTTCAGTGCCAGAGGTTTGGTTGAATAGCCTTCAGTCATCCCAGTATCCTATCCTCTAAACTCCCCTCCCCGGCGG
>JANMCG010000141.1:0-8444 GCA_031361075.1 Novosphingobium sp.
CAGGCCGACTGGTTCTTTGGCCGCTGGCAGGGGCTGCACGCCCCGGCCGATCCCGAAACCGCGCGGCGTAATGTGCCCACCGGGATCGAGGCCAAACTGTTCGACAGTCTGGGCCGCACGCTGACCACGGTGCCCGCCGACCTGACCATCCACAAGACGCTCGGCCGGGTGCTCGACGCCAAGCGCGAGATGTTTGCCAGCGGTGCCGGTTTCGATTGGGCCACCGCCGAAGCGCTGGCGTTCGGCAGCTTGTGTTCCGAAGGCTTCAACGTCCGCTTGTCGGGCCAAGATTCGGGGCGCGGCACTTTCAGCCAGCGCCACGCGGCGTGGATCGACCAGACGGACGAGCGCAAATATATCCCGCTGTCGACCGTGCCGCATGGCCGGTTCGAAGTCCATGACAGCACGCTCAGCGAATATGGCGTGCTGGGATTCGAATACGGCTATGCCAGCGCCGATCCCAAATCGCTGGTGCTGTGGGAAGCGCAGTTCGGCGATTTTGCCAACGGCGCGCAGATCATCATCGATCAGTATATCGCCAGCTCGGAATCGAAGTGGCTGCGGGCCAATGGCCTCGTGCTGCTGCTGCCGCATGGCTACGAAGGCCAAGGTCCCGAGCACAGCTCGGCGCGGCTTGAACGGTTCCTGCAATTGTGCGCGCAGGACAACCTGCAGGTCTGCAACATCACCAGTCCGGCAAATTATTTCCACGTGCTGCGCCGTCAGATGCACCGGTCATTCCGCAAACCCTTGGTAATCATGACCCCCAAGTCACTGCTGCGTCACCCGATGGCCAAAAGCGAAGCGAGCGAGTTCAGCGGTCAGGCGCATTTCAAGCGGATCCTGTCCGACCGCGGCGGAGCGGAAGATGCGCAGACCAAGCGGGTGATCCTGTGTTCGGGCAAAGTCGCTTATGATCTAATGGAAGCGCGTGCCGCAGCAGAACTGACCGACACGCAGATCATCCGGCTTGAGCAGCTGTATCCATTCCCGGGCGAGCCGCTGGCCGCGCGGCTGGCGCGGATGGCGCAGCTGGAAGACGTGGTCTGGTGCCAGGAAGAGCCGCGCAACAATGGCGCGTGGTTCTTCGTCGAGCCGATGATCGAGGAAGCGCTGATCGCGGCCAAGGCCCGGATCACCCGCCCGCGTTATGCCGGGCGGACCGCCAGCGCATCGCCCGCCACCGGGCTCGCCACGCGCCACCAGAGCGAACAGGGTGCGCTGATCAGCAACGCGCTCGGCCTGTCGGTCCGCGGAGAAATCAGACGGCGGAAAAAGACGTGAATTACCTCCTCTCCCCTTGCGGGAGCGGATACGAAGGCTTGGCGGCATGCCGCCTGGCCGCAGTTGGAGAGGGGATTGCACTTCGCACCTCCGCTCCAAGCTTCGCTAAGTCCGCTCGCGCGGGCACGCTACGCTTTCCTCTCCCGCAAGGGGAGAGGGCAAAGGTTTGGAAGACTGGCTATGTCAACTGAAGTAAAAGTTCCCGTGCTGGGCGAATCAGTCGCCGAAGCGACCATCGGTGAATGGCTCAAGCAGCCTGGTGAAGCGGTGGTCATCGACGAACCGATTGCCAGTCTGGAAACCGACAAGGTCGCAATCGAAGTCACTGCGACGGTCGCCGGGGTGATGGGCAAGCACATCGCGCAGGTGGGCGATAACGTCGCGGTCGGCGCGGTGATCACCACGATCGAGGACGGCACTCCAGCCGCCGGAGCCGAGCCCGTGGCGGAACGCAAAGATGCACCCATTCCGCCCGCCTCGAACACGATGCCGGTCGCAGCGGCGCCCACGTCCGAAGCCCCCAAAGCCGACGCCGGATCAGCCGATGCCGCCGCGCTCTCGCCCTCGGTGCGGCGGGCGGTGCTCGAACACGGGATTGATCCAGGTACCGTCAAAGGCAGCGGCAAGGATGGCCGGCTGACCAAGGAAGACGTTGTAGCCGCGGCGGCTATGAAACAGGACGGGGCGAAAACCAGCGTGCCTGCCCCGCCCGCAATCTCGCCGCCAGCGCCCGCCGCCAACGCAGCTGCGCCTGGTGGCGGCGAGCGCGGCGAAGAGCGCGTCAAGATGACTCGCCTGCGCCAGACCATCGCCAAGCGATTGAAAGAGGCGCAGAACACCGCCGCGCTGCTTACCACCTTCAACGATGTCGATATGTCGGCCGTCATCGCAGCGCGCGACAAGTTCAAGGACGCGTTCGAGAAGAAGCACGGGGTCAAATTGGGCTTCATGAGCTTCTTCGCCAAAGCGGCTTGCCTTGCGCTTAAAGACTTCCCGTCGGTCAATGCGCAGATCCAGGGCCCAGAAGGCAATCAGGAGATCGTGTACTTCCCTTACGTTGACCTATCGGTCGCGGTCTCGGCCCCCAACGGGCTGGTCGTGCCGGTGGTGCGCAATGTCGATACGATGGGTTTTGCCGAAATCGAAAAAGCCATCGGCGACCTTGGCCGCCGCGCCAAGGACGGCAGTCTGACGCTCGCCGATATGCAGGGCGGGACTTTTACCATCTCCAACGGCGGCGTGTTCGGCGGGCTGATGTCCACCCCGATCATCAACCCCCCGCAGAGCGCCGTGCTCGGCCTGCACCGCATCGAGGACCGTCCGGTCGTGCGCGACGGCCAGATCGTGATCCGCCCGATGATGTACGTCGCGCTCAGCTACGACCACCGCCTGATCGACGGGCGCGAGGCGGTAACCGCGCTCAAGACGATCAAGGAAGCGATTGAGGATCCGACGCGGCTGTTGATCGATTTGTGATACGCGTCGTCCCGGACTTGATCCGGGAGCGCTGGCCGCAAGGTCGGACCCGGAGGCCCGCGATCCCGGGTCAAGCCCGGGATGACGGAGAAAAGTAAAATGGCTGACTACGATTACGACGTCCTGATCATCGGTTCCGGCCCCGGCGGCTATGTCGCGGCGATCCGGGCGGCGCAGCTGGGGCTGAAGGTCGCGTGCGCCGAGGGCCGCGAGACGCTGGGCGGGACTTGCCTTAACGTCGGGTGCATTCCGTCCAAGGCGCTGCTCCATGCGTCGGAATATTTCGATGCCGCCGCAAACGGGACGATGGCAATGATGGGCGTCGAGGTGACGCCCAAGCTCAACCTGCCCGCGATGCACGCGCAGCGGCTCGATGCAGTCAAGCAGCTGACCGGCGGGATCGCGTTCCTGTTCAAGAAGAACAAGGTCGACTGGCTCAAGGGCTATGCCAAGTTTACTTCAGCCGACACGGTAGAAGTTGCCGGTAAGGCATTTCGGGCAAAGAATATCGTGATCGCCACCGGTTCCAGCGTCACGCCCCTGCCCGGTGTTACCGTCGATCAAAAGGTGGTGGTTGACAGCACCGGCGCGCTTGAATTGCTCAAGGTGCCCAAGCGGATGGTCGTGATCGGCGGCGGGGTGATCGGGCTGGAATTGGGTTCGGTCTGGCGGCGGCTTGGCGCGGACGTGATCGTGGTCGAATTCCTCGATCAGCTGCTTCCCGGCATGGACATGGATATTCGCAAGGAAGCAGCCAAGATCTTTAAAAAGCAAGGCATGACGCTGCGGCTGTCAACCAAGGTTACCGGAGTTACGGTCAAGGGCGACACCGCCACGCTGACGCTCGAACCGTCGGCTGGCGGAGCGGCAGAAACTATCGAAGCCGATTGCGTGCTTTTATCGATCGGCCGCAAGCCCAACACCGAAGGACTGGGCCTCGAAGCGATCGGGCTGACCCCGAACAAGCGTGGGCAAATCGAGATCGAGCAAGATTTCAGGACAGCCGTTCCCGGCGTCTGGGCCATCGGCGATGTCGTCCCCGGCCCGATGCTGGCACACAAGGCGGAGGATGAAGGCATCGCGGTCGCCGAAAATATCGCGGGCCACACCGGCATCGTCAATCACGGGGTCATCCCCGGCGTAGTCTACACCTGGCCCGAATTTGCGGGGGTCGGGCTGACCGAAGATCAGGCCAAGGAATTGGGCGAGATCAAGGTCGGCAAGTTCCCGATGCTCGCTAACAGCCGCGCCAAGACCAATCATGAGCCCGATGGTTTCGTGAAGATCATCGCCGATGCCAAAACCGACAAAGTACTTGGCGTTTGGGCGATTGCCAGCGTTGCCGGAACGATGATCGCTGAGGCTTGCGTAGCGATGGAATTCGGCGCGACTTCGGAAGACATCGCCTACACCTGCCACGCGCACCCCACACATTCGGAGGCGATCAAGGAAGCTGCGATGGCGGTGACCGGCAAAGCGATCCACATCTGATCGCGCGGGCCGCGCGGGAACGCGCCGCGCGGCTCGCGCGTTCGTGCGGGTAAGGGCGCAGACGGGGCAAATTGACATGCGGATTTTGGGCAAATTAGCCGTGGTCGCGCTCGCGCTGGGGCTGGCTGCGTGCCAGCAGCATGGCGGCGCGCCGCCGCGCGCGCATGATACGATCAAGGCCGAGCCGCAAAGCTCGATCATTGCAGTGCCGATTGCCGCCGATCTGTCCGCGCTGTCAGCCACGCTCGAACGCGAAATTCCGCGCCAATTGTGGACCATCGATCAACCAGGGCAGGTGTGCGTGCCCAGCAAGCAAGTCAAAGTGGCGTTCGTCAAGATCAAGACCCCGACGCTGCGTTGCCGGCTGGTCGGGCAGGTTACGCGCGGTCCGTTGGGTGTAACCGGCAGTGGCCGCGTTATCGTGGTGACAATGCCGATTGCCGCGGTGATCCAAGCGCGCGATGTCGGCGGGCTGATCAAGCAGGAAACTGCCACCGCTAAAGCCCAAGTCCGCGCGATTGTGCACCTCGATCTGGCCGACGACTGGTCGCTGCGCGGCAAGGTCGATATCGCGTATGACTGGACGCAGGAGCCAGCGATCGATTTCATGGGCAAACATATCGTGCTCACCAGCAAGGCCGATGCCAAGCTGCAAGGCGTGGTTGCCAAGCTGGAGCGCACACTCCCAGCGGAAATCTCCAAACTCGATTTTCGCGGACAGGTTCAACGATCGTGGAATTCGGCTTTCACCTCGCTGCTCCTTAATCGCGACAATCCGCCGGTGTGGCTGCGCGTCACCCCGCAGGAACTGCAATACGGCGGCTATGCAGTGGTCGGTCGGCAATTGGTGCTCAAGCTTGGGATGAAAGCGCTGACCGAGACCTTTGTGGGTGACCGGCCAGTCGATCCGGCGCGGATTGCGCTGCCGCCGCGCCGCCCGCTGGATGCCAGCGCCGGCCAGTTGCAGTTCTACATCCCCGTCACCGCCGACTACGCCGAGCTAGAGCCAGTGATTGCCAAAGCGCTGATCAAGCGTTCGGCCCGGCCCTTTGCGGTGCCAGGTTACGGCGATGTATTTGTGCGATTTGGCAAAGTCACCGCTTATGGCACGAACAACAACCGGATTGCGGTCGGGCTGGAATTCACCGCGCTTGACGCTGACCGCAAGACTACCAATTCGCACGGCACGATCTGGCTAACCGGGCTGCCGATCAACCCACCCAATACCCGCCAGATCACTTTCAGCGATGTGACGGTCGATGGCGCGACCGACAGCACCGGAACCAATCTGCTGCTCAAACTGGCCAATACGCCAGCGTTTTCGGCAACCATTACCGAAGCGCTGGCGCAGAACTTTACCAGGGATTACGACAAGTTGCTGGGCAAGATCAGCCGCGCGATCGATGAACAGCGCGAGGGCAATCTGGTGATCCGTGCCGATATCCTCAACGTCCGCACCGGTTCGCTTAAAGCAGCGGGCGACGGGCTGTACCTGCCGGTATGGGGCAGCGGGCGCGCGTCGATCCAACTGGTCCGGTAAAGCGGGCTGCAATGGGCAAATCGGCATTTCCCCGGCGGCGATGCTTGGCTATGGCGGCGCTTCAACTTCGCTGACAAAGGACTTCATTCGTGGCTGACACCATCTCAATCAACCTGACCCAAGACGAACTCGAGATGCTGGTCGACGGGCTCGAGGCCGACATGGAGGGCTATGTCGAAGCCGCCAAGGAAGCCCGCGGCAACACCCGCCGCGACGAAGTGGCGACCTATACCGAAGCCGCTAGCCGCATCCAGGCGCTGCTGACCCGGTTGCAGGATCTGATCGAGGACTGAGGCAGAGCGGAACCCCGCCGTGGCGCGCCGCCGTTTCATGCTGCGTTTTGCCCGCTGGCATATCTGGCTGGGCTGGATTGCAGCGCTGCCGGTGCTGGTGTGGATCGTCTCGGGCCTGTTCATGGCAGCGCGGCCGATTGAGGATGTGCGCGGTGCGGCTTTGCGCAAAGTCGCTGCGCCAATCGCCGCCACCGGTCTGGTCGCGCCGCAGTTGCCAGGCGCCGTCACCCGGCTCACACTGATCGACCAAGCGGGCCAGCCGGTGTGGCTGGTCACCGGCGCGGACAAAGTGCAGGCGCGTTATAGTGCGCGCGACGGTGCGCCGCTGGGTCCGGTTACTGCGCCTCAAGCGCAGGCGATCGCCGCCGCAAGCTTTGCCGGGCCGGCCAGGCTCGATACGCTGCGCCAGCTGAGCGCCGCGCAAGCACCGCTCGATCTGCGAAAACCGCGTCCGTCGTGGCAGGCGAGCTATGCCGACGGTACGCACCTGTATCTCGACGCCGACACCGGCGAAGTGCTGGCACTGCGCACGCGGTTCTGGCGGGCTTACGATTTCATGTGGGGGCTGCACATCATGGACCCGCGCACGCGCGAGGATACCAGCAACTGGTTCCTGTGGGTGTTTGGCGCGGCGGCGCTGGGCAGTTGCCTGCTGGGCGGCCTCTTGCTGTTCCGGCGGCGCAAGGCCGCGCGTTGATTTCGCCCGTTCTTCCGCAAATTCCCGCCGGGCTCGATCTGGCCGGGACTGCCGTGTTCGCGCTGACCGGGGCGCTGCTCGCCGCGCGGCTGCGCCAGACTTTCGTGACAATGGCGTTCTTCGCGCTGGTTACCGGGGTCGGTGGCGGGTCGGTGCGCGATCTGCTGATCGGCGCGCCGGTGTTCTGGGTGCGCGATCCGTGGGTTGCCCCGGTCTGCCTCGCAGTCGCGCTGCTCGCCTGGTTCACCCCGCAGCGCTGGTGGGAGGGAAAGTTATTGGAGTGGGCCGACGCAGTGGGACTTGCGGCCTATACCGTGCTTGGCACCGCCAAGGCGCTGGCCTTCGGGCTGCCGCCGGTGCCCGCGATGCTGATGGGGGTGATCACCGGCTGCGTTGGCGGGATCATCCGCGATGTGCTCGCCGGACGGCCCTCGATCATCATGCGGCCCCAGATCTACGTTACTGCAGCGGCGCTGGCGGCGGGGCTGTGCGCGCTGGGACAGACGCTGGGCCTCCCGCGCGAGCTGGTCTGGCCGGTGGCGGCGCTAGCCGGGTTCGCCCTGCGCGGGATGGCGATCGCCAAGGGGCTGAGCCTGCCCGCCTACGCCAAGGAAGAGGGCTAACTCTCCCTCCTCTTTAGAGGAGGGAGCCGGGGGTGGTGCTATTCCGATGCCGTCGCATGAACCTCCACCACCCCACCCCCCCCTCTAAAGAGGAGGGGGCTTTACCTCTCACGCATGCACGCTACCTTCGCGAGCCAGGGAGAACGAACGCATGAACGGGGCCGAAGCCTTTATCGGGACATTGAGCGATTGCGGGGTCGAAGTGTGCTTCGCCAACCCCGGCACCTCGGAGATGCAACTGGTCGCGGCGGTCGACCGCCAGCACGGCATGCGCGCCATTCTGGGCCTGTTCGAAGGCGTGGTGACCGGTGCGGCGGATGGCTATGGCCGGATGGCGGACAAGCCGGCGGTGACGCTGCTTCACCTTGGCCCCGGCCTCGGCAATGGCCTTGCCAACCTGCACAATGCGCGCCGCGCGGGCAGCCCGGTGATCAACATGGTCGGCGATCATGCGACCTATCACTTGCATTACGATGCGCCGCTGACCTCCGACGCGCTGGGCGTGGCCCGCCCGATGTCGGACTGGGTGCGCGTGTCAAAATCGCCGCAGGATCTGGCGCATGCCGGGGCCGAGGCGTTTGCGGTGGCGCAGAGCTATCCGGGCAAGATCGCGACAGTGGTGGTGCCGGCCGATCACGCATGGAGTGAAGGCGCAGCCAAAGTCGCGGTGCCAATTCCGGCAGCGCCGCCAAGAGCACCAGATGAAGCGGTGGCCGCCGCTGTCGCCGCGCTGCAGGGCGATGGCCCCAAGGCGCTGTTTCTGGGCGGACGCGCCTTGCGGGCCGAGGCGCTCGAGCAAGCGGGGCGCATTGCAGCAGCAACCGGCACGCGGCTGATCACCGAAACCTTTGCCGCCCGCCACCAGCGCGGCGCGGGCCGCGTCGCAACCGAGAAGCTGCCCTATTTCGGTGAAATGGCCGAGGCTTTCCTCGCTGAATTCAAGACCATCGTGTTCTGCGGCAGCGAACCGCCGGTGTCGTTCTTCGCTTATCCGGGCAAGCCAAGCTGGCTCTCCCCCCCGGGCGCAACGCTGGTCCGGC
>JANMCG010000156.1:0-1720 GCA_031361075.1 Novosphingobium sp.
CGATCAGGTCCATCTGGGCCATCGACAGCCCGTTGCGCGCGAACAGCCGCTCGGTCGCGGGGACCGGGCCGTAGCCCATCCGGCTCGGATCGACCCCGGCGGCAGCCCACGAATGGAACCATGCAATCGGTTCAAGCCCCAGTTCCTCGAGCTTGTCTTCGGCCACCACCAGGCAGGCGGCTGCGGCATCGTTCTGCTGGCTGGCATTGCCGGCGGTGACCACGCCGCCTTCCAGTGCCCGCAGCTTGCCCAGGCTCTCCAAGGTCGCATCGGCACGGTAGCCTTCGTCGTGCGCGAACACCACCGGATCGCCCTTTTTCTGCGCGATCGTCACCGGCACCAGTTCATCGTCGAACTTGCCCGCCGCCCAGGCTGCGGCGGCGCGCTGGTGGCTGCGCGCGGCATAGGCATCGCAGGACTCGCGGCTGATATCCCAGTCCTTGGCGAGGTTCTCGGCGGTTTCGATCATCCCGCTGATCACCCCGAAGCGTTCAGCCGGCTGGCTCATCAAGCGGCCGCGCGTCAGCCGATCGTGCAAGGTCAGGTTCCCGGCGCGCACACCCTTGCGGATATCGGTCGAGTAATGCTCGACGTTCGACATGCTCTCGCACCCGCCCGCGACGACCACGTCACTCATGCCCGTCTGGATCATCATTGCCGCATTGGCGATTGCCTGCAGGCCCGAGCCGCAGCGGCGGTCAAGCTGGTAGCCGGGCACGTCCAACGGCAGCCCGGCGGCGAGCCATGACCAGTGACCGATGCACGGCGCTTCGCCGTTGCCGTAGCCCTGGCTGAACACCACGTCGTCAACCCGCGCGGGATCGATCTTGGTGCGTTCCATCAGCGCCTTCAGTATAACCGCGCCGAGTTCGCCAGCAGTGACCGAGGCCAATGCCCCGCCGAACTTGCCGACCGGCGTGCGGATCGGGGCGACGATTGCAGCGCGGCGTAAGCTCATTTGGGGCATCGGTTCGTCTCTCTCTCTCTCAGAACGCTTGGACCGCTTGGACCACAGTCTAGGTGCAAAAAAGTGGGTGGGGCGCACGGCCTTGGAAACGGGCGCGCGGGGACCAGTCTGGCGAGGAATTGGACATGGAACACCTCTGCCATAGCCTTGCCGTGTAGGACAGCGCAGAGGCGAAGGCGTCAATCCCGCGCACGGTCGCTCGCGCGAACCAGACCGCGATCGAGCAACGCGGCGAGCGCGTCCGATGACAGACCCAGCCGTTCACTCAGTATCTCCTCAGTGTGCTCGCCCAGGTAAGGCGCGGGTCGGGGATCGCCGGCCGCCATCTGCGGCACGTTTACGAACGAGCGCGTCGCCGGATATTCGAATCCACTGGGGTTGGCAGGCGAGGGGCCGAACAACGGATTGTCGGCCACCAGCTGCGGGTCCTGCGCCATCTCATACATCGTGCGGTAATGCTCGAAGGTCGCCCCGGCTGCGGTCAGCCGCTGCGCCAGATCGGCGTAATCGAGCTGTCCTGCAGCGCCTTGCAGAATTGCGAAAATCCGGTCGCGCTGGGCGAAGCGGTTAGCATCGCTGGTGGCGAAGCTCAGCCCGCTCGATTGTTCGAGTGCGGCGATCTGGTCACTCACCGCCATCGCTGCGATTAACGCGTTCCATTGCTTGGCGGTCAGCGCGGCGACCATGAAGCGCTTGCCGTCGCGGCTGGTGAAATCGCGGCCCAGCGCGCCCCAAATGGCATTGCCGAGCCGC
>JANMCG010000157.1:0-11835 GCA_031361075.1 Novosphingobium sp.
ATCCGGCGCGCGAGCGAGCCGGTGTGCGGGATGCTCGCAGGCGCCTCGGATGCCACGCAGCGCCTTAGCCGCGTGATCCGGAAGCCGGATCGTCAAGGCTATAGCCCAGCCCGCGGATCGTGGTGATCACGTCGGCGCCCAGTTTCTTGCGGATGCGGGTGACGAAAACCTCGATGGTGTTCGAATCGCGATCGAAATCCTGGTCGTAGATGTGTTCGATCAGCTCGGTCCGGCTCACCACCTTGCCCTTGTGGTGAAGCAGGTAGGAGAGCAGCTTGTATTCCTGCGCGGTCAGTTTGACCGGCTCACCGGCCAGCGTGACCCGGCCCGAACGCGTATCAAGCCGGACATCGCCCGCGGTCAATTCGCTGCTGGTATTGCCCGAAGCGCGGCGGATCAGCGCGCGCAGGCGGGCGATCAGTTCTTCGGTCTGGAACGGCTTGGCGAGGTAATCGTCGGCTCCGGCATCGAGCCCGGCGACTTTGTCCGACCAGCTGTCGCGCGCAGTCAGCACCAGCACCGGGAACTTGCGGCCTTCTTTGCGCCACATGCCGAGCACGGTCAGTCCATCGATCTCGGGCAGGCCGAGGTCGAGGATCACCGCGTCGTATTCCTCGGTCGAGCCCATGAAATGCCCGTCTTCGCCATTGACCGACAGATCGACCGCGTAGCCGTTGGATTCGAGCGTAGATTTAAGTTGCTTGCCGAGGGTCGGTTCGTCCTCGACGATCAGAATACGCATTGCGGGGTTCCCCAAAGATGTCAGTCGTGCAGATGGGACTTGAGGGGGGGCGCGTCAAGCCGCGCGCCTAGCGCGATTGGCGGACCACCTGCCCCGAGCGGGCATCGACATCGATGAAAATGACGTGGCCGTCCTGAATGAATTTAAGCCGGTAGACGAACGCCACCGGATCGTATTCTGGCCCGAGGTATTGCGCACGCTGCATCTGCGGCAGGACTGCCCCCTCGATCTCCCGCAGCGAGCGCACATTGCCCGCGCGCACCTCGCGCCGCGCTTTCTCTTGCGCGCCGCCGGGACCGGCCAGGACCGGGCTGATCGGGATCACCGCCAGCGCGAGCACCAGGGAAAGCAGCTTGTTCATCACAAACCGGGCTTTACGCAGCAAGGATTGAACAGCGAGTGAATGGCTTAGCCGGCCTGCAGCAAGGTGATGTAACGGCTGCGCAGCTCGCTGGTCAGCGTACCCGGCCCGCCGTTGCCGATCGGACGGCCATCGACCTCGACCACCGGCAGCACCAGCGTCCCCGCGCCCGAAATGAAAGCTTCGCGCGCGGCGAACAGTTCGTCCGGGGTGAACGCGCGTTCCTCCACCGTCAGGCCCATTGCGCGGGCGATCGCCAGCACGTTGATGCGGGTAACGCCAGGCAAAACCCCGTGATCGACCGGGTGCGACACCAGCACCCCGCGCGCATCGATGATATGCGCGTTCGAACTGGTTGCCTCGGTTACAAAGCCGTCTTCGACCAGCCAGGCATCATCGGCCCCCGCATCGCGCGCTTCCTCTTTCATCAGCACCGCATAAAGCAACTGCGTGGTTTTGGCCGCGCGCAGCCCCCAGCGCCGGTCGGGCCGCAGCACGATCCGCTGCCCTTTGGTCGCAACAGGATTGGCGAGCAGCCGATCGGCTTGGGTATAGGCAATCCGCGTTGCCGGAATGGGCGGCACCGGGTTGGGAAATTCGCGGTCAGCCGGTGCCCCGCCGGTGATTTGCAGATAGACCCGCCCTTCGATCAGGTCATTGCGCGCGATCAGTTCGGTCAGCACGCTGGGCCAGTCGGTATCGTCGGCAATCCGTGCCAGCGCCATTGATCGCGCCAGCCGCGCTTCGTGATGCGCCCAGTTACAAAACTTGCCGCCAATCACCGGCGAGACTTCATAGACCCCCTGCCCAAAGGTGAGCGCGCGATCGAAGATCGAAACTCGCGCCTCGGTTTCGGGGATGAATTCGCCGTTAAGCCAGACTGTGCGCATGTGCCGGTCTCTCGGTTCACCGGCGCGCCTTGTCAACGCGTCTTGGCCCGCCTAGTTGCCCGGCCATGGCCGCTGCACCAATCGTATCCTGGGAAAACCTGGGGCTCATCCAAGGTTCGGGCTGGCTGTTTCAAGGGCTAGACCTGTTTATCGCCCCGCGTGACCGGCTGGCGCTGATCGGGCGCAATGGCGCGGGCAAGACCACGCTGCTCAAATTGATCGCCGGCCAGGTTGAGTCCGACAAGGGCCGCCGCTCGGTCCAGCCGGGCACCAGGATTGTCATGCTCGAGCAGGACCCGTTCTTCACTGGTTTTGCCACGCTGCTTGAATTTGCGCTGTCGGGCGCGGATGCTCCGGCGCAGCACGCGGTCGAGGCGATTGCCGAGCAGCTCGGGATCGATCTTAACCGCCCGGCGGAAAACGCCAGCGGCGGGGAACGCCGCCGCGCCGCGCTGGCCCGGGCACTGGCGCAGGAACCCGACCTGCTGCTGCTTGACGAACCGACCAACCATCGCGATCTGGCGGCGATCGACTGGCTTGAAGGCTGGCTTTCACGCTACACCGGAGCGTTTGTGGCGATCAGCCATGACCGCACCTTTCTGGAGCGGTTGACCAAAGCGACGCTGTGGCTCGACCGCGGATCGCTGCGCCGCCGCGAGATCGGCTTTGGCGGGTACGAGGCGTGGATGGAAGCCGTTTACGCCGAGGAAGCGCGCGCCGCCGACAGGCTGGACGCCCGGCTCAAGCTGGAAGCACACTGGCTCGAACGCGGGGTTACCGCGCGGCGCAAGCGCAATCAGGGCCGTTTGTCCAAACTGTGGGAAATGCGCGCCGCCCGCGCCGCGATGTTGACCCCTACCGGTACCGCCAAGCTCAATCTGGCCAGCGATGATGTAAAAACCAAGGCGGTGATCGTGGCCGACAAAGTCACCAAGCGATTCGGCGAGCGACCGATCATCAAGGATTTCTCGCTGCGAATTACGCGCGGGGACCGCATCGGCGTGGTTGGCGCAAACGGTGCGGGCAAGACCACGCTGCTCAAACTGCTGACTGGCGAACTGGCCCCCGACGAAGGCACGGTGACGCTCGCCAAGACCCTTGATGGGGTCGTGATCGACCAGCAGCGCAGTTTGATGTCGCCGCAAAAGAGCGTGCGCGATGTTCTGGCCGAGGGCGGCGACTGGATCGACGTGCGCGGAGTGCGCAAGCACATCCAGGGCTACCTCAAGGACTTCCTGTTCGAGCCTGGGCTGGTCGATGCCAAGGTTGGCACACTCTCGGGCGGTGAACGCTCAAGACTGTTGCTGGCGCGCGAATTTGCCCGGCTGTCGAACCTGCTGGTGCTCGATGAACCGACTAACGATCTCGATCTCGAAACGCTCGATCTGCTGCAAGAGGTAATCGCCGACTACGATGGCACCGTGCTGATCGTCAGCCATGACCGCGACTTTCTCGATCGGACAGTAACCGTGACCTTGGGCCTCGATGGCTCGGGCAAAGTCGATATCGTCGCGGGCGGCTATGCCGACTGGGAACAGCAACGCAGCCAGCGCAATGCGGCGGCGAAAGGCAGCAAGCCGGCACCGGTCAGCACGCCGCCTGCACCGGCCAAAAAGGCCAAATTGACTTACAAGGATCAGCGCGATTACGAGCAACTGCCCGAGCGGATCGAGCAGTTGCTGGCGGGAATTGCCCGCAACGAAGCCGCGCTGGCCGATCCTGCGCTTTACGCGCGCGATCCAGCCAAATTCGATGCGCTGACCGATGAAATCGACAAGGCTCGCGCGCAAAAGGACGCAGCCGAGGAGCGCTGGCTGGAACTGGCGGAAATGGTCGAGGGCTAAGCTACCCTTCCGCTATGTGCTGCGCGAACGGGACCTTTTCCGTCGCACGGCGATGCGGGGAAGAGCGCTTAACGCCGTGCGATCGACTTACGACGGCGGTGGCAGCCACGCTTGTGGCAGACGGCGGGGTGCTCTTTACCCGGCCGCCAACCGCTCTTTAATCCGCTGATCGATCCGCGTCTCGAGCATCGACAGCGGCATCACCCCGTCTTTCAGGACTTCGTGGAACCATTGCAGGTTGAACTTTTCGCCAAGCGCAGCTTGGGCACGGGCGCGGTTTTTGACCCAGGCCGTATGCCCGATCTTGTAACTGCAAGCCTGCCCGATCAACGTACAGTAACGCTCAACCTCACGCTGGCAGCGCGCCCGGGCGAACCCGGTGGTGGCCACCATGTAATCGGTCGCCTGCTCGCGGGTCCAGCGTTTGTGGTGCAGTCCGGTATCGATCACCAGGCGCGAGGCGCGGAACAAGAAACTTTGCAGATATCCGGCGCGCTCGATCCCCTTGTATGCGCCCAATTCATCGGCCAGTTGCTCGGCATAAAGTGCCCAGCCCTCGCCATAGCTCGAGATGAAATTATTACGCAGCAGCATGGGCAATTCACCCGATGTCTGCGCATAGCCGCCTTGCAGATGGTGCCCCGGAACGCCTTCGTGATAAGTCAGCGCGGGCAGCGAATACTTCGGCCAATCGCTCACCGATTTGAGGTTTATCCAGTAGATTGCCGGGCGGCTGCCATCGAGCGAAGCCGAGTTGTAATAACCGTTGGACGCACCGTCCTGAATTTCGATCGGCACGCGGCGGATTTCAAGCTTGCGGTTGGGAATATCGGCGAAAGCTTGCGGCAGGCGCTGCATCATGTCGGCAGTCCCGACATTAAGGCTGTCAATCAGGGCAGATCGGCCGGCATCGCTATCGGCATAAAGCTGCTCAGGTTGGCGGTTAAGCGCGGTCAACCGTTCGCCGACAGTACCATTGGTCATCCCCGCGGTCTTCAGAATGGCGTCCAGTTTGCCCGTGATGTCGGCGACTTGTTCCAGCCCGATCGCGTGCACCTCGTCGGGCGAAAGCGAGGTCGTGGTGGCCTGCTCAAGCGCATCGGCGTAAATTTCGTCGCCGCGTTTGATCCGCCACGCACCATCACCGGCGGCAGTTTTGCCGCGCAATTCGGTAACCAGGGCAATCTGCCGGTCAAGCGCGGGATAAACCGCAGAAGTAACAATCCGCGCCGCACGTCCGGCCCAATCCCCGGCAATCCCTTTGGTCCTGGTGCGGGTGGCGATCGACTGGACCAGCGTGTTTTCCGCCGCTGCAACTTCGCGCAGCTTGCGCATCTGTCCCAGTGTCAGATCGAGCGACCAGCCTGGCGCAACCAGGCCGCGCGCGGCTTCGATCCGCTGGCCGGCGGTGTCTTCGTCAAGCACCCGGGCAAAACCCGCAAGCCGTGCCAGATAGGCCTCGGCATCGCTGGCGGTGTTGATCGGATGCGCGGTGTTCAGGAAATCGGGGATCCCGAAATAGGCGCCGCCCTGCTGATACAGCCGGTATGGTGTCTGCACCCCATCGATATCGTATTTGCCTGCCGCCAGCGTGCGCTGATCAAGCATATATTGGACGCGCGCCTGATAGCGCCGCCCGGTTTCGGACAGTAGCGCCGGCTTGATCACCTTGAGCCGCGCTTGCCAACGCCGCGACCGTGCCAGATCGCTGTGGCGTTCGGCGGCGGTGGCGGGTGACAGCATGCTGCGCAGCGGCGCGAGCCGGCCCTTGTCGAGCCCGAGCGATGTGGCAAATTCGGGCGAATGGGCGATACCGTCCTGGAACATCGTATCGAGCAGCGCGAGCAGGGCCTTGTCGGCATTGAGCGCGAGCCCTTTGGCCCATACCGGTTCGGCGGCAAATGCTGCTGCGACTGCGCCGCTTCCGGCCAGAAAATGCCGACGATCCATGCTTTGATACCCCTTGGCCAAATGACTGCTTGACGCCGGTTCTGAACCCAAAGCCAGGCACTGCGCAAGTCCTTCGACCAACCGGCGATCAGCGCCGACGAAGGGCTAGGCTCCGATCCGGTAAAACCCCGCCACCCGGTCAAGCGCCAGCCGCAACACCAATTTGCCGCTGCGCACCGGCCAGACCAGCGCGCGTTCGGCGCAAGGCAGCGTCTCGCCCGCGCAGACGACGCGCCACAGCACGTCGGACAGCCCCGGACCAGCCGCAGCGACCGCGCCATCGAACCGTGCGCGCGCGGCCAGCTGGCGTTCGGCGGCGCTGAGTGACACGTCCCCGCCGCCGCCCTGCACCCGCACCGCGTCCCAGCGCATGGTGATCCCCGGCGCCAATTGCGCGCGCTCCCAATCGCGGCGCAACAGCTCGCCGGCGGCGAATTGCTGATCACTTAAATGCCCGCGCGCGTGAAGCCAGGCCAGTGGACTCTCGGCCAGGTTGACCGTGACACTACGTTTTGGCTTTGGCTCGGATTTGCTGCGCCGCCGCCGCACCGGGCCTTCGCTGGTAAGCTCACATTCCACCAATTCGCGTTGCATCGTTGTTCGATCCCTGCCTCGAGTCGCTATGCGGCTTGCCAAATTTGGCGTATTGTAGGAAAGCTAAAAACCCATTTGGTTATATCGGGGCATTGCATGATTAATCGGATTCGCGCTATCCGGCGCCAGAAGGGCCTGACGCTGGCCGATGTCGGCGAACGCTGCGTGCCGCCGACCACCGCACAGACGATCGGCCGGCTCGAAACCGGGATGCGGCAATTGTCGCTGACCTGGATGAACCGGATTGCGGCTGCGCTGGCGGTCGAGCCAGAATTGTTAGTGCGCGGCGCAGACAGCACGGTGCCCAGCTTTATCGCGCGGCTGACCGCCGATGGCGCCGAAGGTTTGCCCGCCCCGCGTGAAGCGATCATGCCCAGCGCACTTGGCGGCGAAGGCGTGCTGGTGGCACTCGCGGTCGAGATCGGCAGCGGCGAATACCGCGCTGGCGATCAGGTGTGGCTGCGCCAGCTTGACCCGGCGGGCTATCCCCGGCTGCTTAACCGTGATGTGCTGGTCCCGCGCCCCGGCGGTCGGTTCGTGTTCGGACGCATGATTGACCGCGATGCAGCGCGCGTCGCCATCCTGCCGCCGGGGCCCGGATCGCGGCAGGTGGTCGTCGATGGCCCGGCGTGGATCGCAGTCGCCGAGATGCTGGTGCGATCATTGTGACGCGGCTTCGGGTGCTGTCGCTGTCGACGCTTTATCCCAACGCGGCGGCGCCCAACTTCGGGATATTTGTCGAACGGCAGATGCAAGCGGTGGTGGCGCGCGGCGATATTGATCTCGTGATGATCAATCCCCTCGGCGTGCCACCGTTCCCGCTCTCGCTGCACCCGCGTTACCGCGCGTTGCAACGCCTTGACCAGGTTGAGCACCGCGGCGGCGTTGCGGTTTATCGGCCGCAATTTACGCTGCTTCCCGGCACCGGTGGGCGGTTTAACGCGCGGGCCGAGGCGGCTGCGGTCCTGCCGCTGGCCCGCAAAATGCACGCAAATCGGCCGTTCGACCTGGTTGATGCGCAATTTTTCTATCCCGACGCGCCAGCCGCTGTCCGCGTTGCCCAAGCACTCGGCGTGCCCAGCTCGCTCAAAGCACGCGGCGCTGACGTCCATTACTGGGGCCACGCCCCCGGCACCGCGAAGCAAGTGCGCGATGCGGCGCTGGCGGCGTCCGGCGTGCTGGCAGTCGCAGGCGGTCTGGCCGATGATCTGGCCGCGTTGGGGGTGCCGCGCAGCAAGATCGCAGTCCACCGCACTGGGCTCGACCGCGCGGTGTTCCGCCCGCTCGGCCGAGCCGAATGCCGCACAAAACTGGGGCTTTCGCACGATGCTCCGATCCTGGTCTGTGTTGGCGCACTGATCGCGCGCAAGGGCCAGGGGTGCGCGATCCAGGCCCTGGCGCAAATTCCGGCCGCGCAGCTTGTGCTGGTCGGAGCGGGCCCCGATGAAGCAGCCTTGCGCGCTTTGACCGCCAGCCTCGGCCTTGCCGACCGTGTGCATTTCCTTGGCGCGGTACCGCACGCGGACTTGCCCGTGGTGCTCAGCGCGGCCGATGTGTTTGTGCTGCCGACCGCCAGCGAAGGTTTGGCCAACGCCTGGGTCGAGGCGCTCGCCTGTGGGACTCCAGTGGTGACTACGCCGATTGCTGGCGCACAGGAACTGCTGACCGATCCGAACTATGGCCGGATGGCAAGCCGCGATCCAGCGGCGATTGCAGCGGCGGTGCGCGCGTTGTTGGCCGCGCCGCCCGCCCGCGAAGCGGTGCTTGCGGGTGCGGCAGAATTCAGCTGGGAGGCCAACGCGGCAGCCTTGGCCCAACATTGGCGCAGCCTGGTTACCCGTTGATTATTTGCGTTCGCGAGCCAGCCGTTCCTGCCGTTCAAGCTCAGTTTCGGTCGGCACAAAGCTGTTCGAAGTGACCTTGAGCCACAGCAGCATCGGCGCCGCAGCGTAGATCGAACTGTAAGTCGCCACCACGATACCGAGGATCATCGCCGCCGAGAAAGCGAAGATCACTTTTGGTCCCAAAAACAACAGCGCGCACAGCGCCATCAGGATCGTGACCGAGGTCATCACGGTACGGTGCAGCGTCTCGTTGATCGACAAGTCGAGCAGCTGCTCGGTCGGCATGCGGCGGTATTTCTTCAGGTTCTCGCGTATTCGGTCATAGACCACGATGGTATCGTTGAGCGAATAGCCGATCACCGTGAGGATCGCGGCGACCGCAGTCAGATCGAACTCCATCTGGGTAAGCGCGAATAGCCCGACGGTCAGGATAACGTCGTGAACCAGACTGATCAGGGTGCCGACCCCGAACTGCCATTCAAACCGGATCCAGATGTAGATCGAGATCGCGATAGCCGCAAATCCCAGCGCCTTGAACGCAGTCCAGCCCAGCTCTTTCGATACCTTGCCCGACACCGAATCGACGCCGTCAATCCGCGCATCGGGATGCGCCGTTTTAACCGAGGCCGAAACGCGCTTCGACATGGCATCGGCCAACCCGGCATTGGTGTCTGATCCGGCTGGCAACCGCAACCGGATCGAAACCGAATTGGGCGCGCCGTAGGTCTGGATAATCGGCTCGCCATAGCCCAGATGCTCGATCTCGCTGCGCAACGCGGCAACCGGCGCATCCTGACTTTGCGTGAAGGTTACGCGGATCATCTGCCCGCCGACGAAATCAACCCCCTGATTAAGCCCTTGCGTGAACAACAGCACAATGCTGCCGATCATCAGCACCACGCTGAGGAACGTCGTCGGCCACTGCCATTTTAGAAACTGGACATTGGTATTATCGGGAATGAGCTTGAGCAGGCGCATGGTTCCGGATCCTTCAAATGTGGAGTTCGGTCGGGCGCGCTCGGCGCAGCCACAACGCGACCCACATGCGGGTTAGATAAACGGCGGTGAACACCGAAGTAGCGATGCCGATGATCAGCACCACGGCAAAGCCCTTGATCGGCCCGGAACCGAAAATGAACATCAGCGCTGCGGCGATAAAGTGCGTGATATTGGCATCGAAAATTGTCCGGCTGGCTTCAGTATAGCCCGTCTCGACCGCCTGCATCACGCGCCGGCCGCGGTGTCGCTCTTCGCGGATCCGCTCGTTGATCAGCACGTTGGCGTCAACCGCCGCGCCGATCGTCAACACGAACCCGGCAATCCCCGGGAGCGTCAGTGTGGCCCCCAGCACGGCCATCAGACCAAGGATCATCAGCACGTTGATAACCAAGGCAAGGTTGGCATAAATCCCGAACCGGCCATACGAAACCGCAATCAACAGCATGATCGCGCCGGTCCCGACCAGCATCGCGATAATCCCGCTACGAATAGAATCCGCGCCCAGATCGGGGCCGACGGTGCGTTCTTCGATCACCTTGAGATCGACCGGCAACGCTCCCGACGCCAGGTTGATCGCCAGTGCCTGCGCGCTGGCAGCAGAAAAGTTACCCGAAATCCGGGCCTGTCCGCCCAGAATTGGCTCGTTGATGCTCGGCGCAGAAATGACTTTACCGTCGAGGATAATCGCAAAGGGCTTGCCGACGTTCTCCGAAGTCAGCTTGGCAAATTTCGTGCCGCCTTGTTGATTGAACGAAATTTCGACAATCGATTCATTGGTCTTGGGATCATTGCTGGCGGTCGCCTGAGTCAATTGATCGCCATTGATGCCGCCCAGCCGGAACACTGCAAGCGGCACCAGCCCATCTTTTTCAGGACTGGCGAACGGCACCAGTTGTGTGCCCGGCTGCGCCACGCCTTGGGTGCGGTCATTGGGTGATGCGGTGGTATCGACCAGCTTGAATTCAAGCTTGGCGGTCTGCCCCAGTTGTTCCTTCAGCGCTTTTGGATCGCTCAGCCCCGGAACCTGCACCAAAATGCGGCTGCTGCCTTGACGAATGATGGTCGGTTCGCGCGTACCCATCTTGTCGATCCGCTTGCGCACGACTTCGACCGCAGCCCCCATTGCCTGATCGGCCGATTGCTTAAGCCCGGCCTCAGTCGGGGTAAGTTCGATCAACCCGCCGTTTATCGCCAGATCCCAATCGCGCTGGCCAGTGGTGCCTGCCCCATTGGTGAGCGTCTGTAATTCTTCACGCGCGGCATCGGCTTTGCTCGGGTCGTTGAGCATGAACGCGACTTTACCGTCTTTGGTCGAAACGTCGCCAATGCCAATCCGCGGTTCGCTTTTGGCCATGCGCGCGCGCACGCTTTCTTCCATCTGCTCCAGCCGCAATTGCCGGATCTGGTTACTATCGGCTTCGAGCAGCAGATGGCTCCCGCCCGCCAGATCTAGCCCAAGGTTGACAATGGGGTGTGGCAGCACCGAAGGCCAAGTCAGACCGGCGATAGCGAAGATCGATGGCACTGCGGCGGCAGCGCAGGCCAGGGTAACAAACCACAGCCAGACCTGTTTCCAGCGGGGAAAATCAAGCATTTTAGGACTTTCGGTATGCGGCTGCGCGCAAGGATCAATCGTTGGCCGGGGTGGTTCCGCCCGGGGGCACGATATCGACGATGGTTGATTTCAGCGCCTTGACCCGCACCGACGGTGCCAGCTCGACCTCGGCATAATTGTCATCGACCTTGATCACTTTGCCCAGCAATCCGCCGCCTGTCAGCACTTGATCGCCCTTTTTGATGCTGCTGATTTTGTTTTGCAATTCGCGCTGACGCTTCATCTGCGGGCGGATCATCAGGAACCACATCACCCCGAAGATCGCCACGAACGGCAGGTAGCTGATCCACACCGGGGGTGTTTGGCCGGCGCTGGCAGCCGCGGCGAGCAGGGGAAGATTGGCACTGGTCATGGCTTGCTTGGACACCTGTAAAATCGCGCGCCTGCGTCACGCAGGCGGAATGGCGCGCGCCTAGCAGCAATGCTTCGGCGTTGCAACGCAACGCCCCGCATCCGGCACAGCCGCAAGGAACGGCACGACATCAAGCTGGCGCTCGATTGCCAGCCTGCAAGGCTCGGCCACACGATTGCGCCGATCTGCCGCCAGCGCGCTTGCCACGGCGCGCACCGCTGCCTATAGGCGCGGTCCCTGCCCTGCCGCTGATGCGGTCTGGGCCGGCCGGTCGGGACGTAGCGCAGCCTGGTAGCGCATCACACTGGGGGTGTGGGGGTCGGAGGTTCGAATCCTCTCGTCCCGACCAAGTTTCAAGGACTTAGCTGACTTCCCCCAACCCAAAAGGGGTTTTAGTCTGGGTTTTAGTCTGGGGATATTTTCTCCCTTTTGCGGCCTCGGGTTGGCCTTGCAGTTGGCTATCGAATCCTCTCGTCAGGTTCGATGAGCGGAATCACCTAGGCGGCTGGGACCTTGATGGGTACCGCAGGGACGTTATCTCCTGCCTGATCGGCGAACGACTGGACTCTCGTCTGCGTTGGAACATACCGCTTGTTTAACTCTTAATCAGCGGGTCCTTGGTTCGAGCCCAAGTGCGTCCACCA
>JANMCG010000158.1:0-3393 GCA_031361075.1 Novosphingobium sp.
GCGGCGACCATGTCGGTATCGATATAGCCCGGCGCGATCGCGTTGACCGTCACGCCGTACTTGGCGCCTTCTTGCGCCAACGCCTTTGTAAAACCGTGAATGCCCGATTTGGCGGCCGCGTAATTGACCTGGCCGTATTGACCGGCCTGGCCGTTGATCGAGCCGATGTTGACGATCCGCCCCCAGCCGCGCTCACGCATGCCGGAAAAGGTTGCCTTGGCGGTGTTAAAGCACCCGCCCAGGTTGATCCGCATGACCTCGTTCCAATCGTCGTAGCTCATCTTGTGAAGCACGCCGTCGCGAGTCACCCCGGCATTGTTGATCACGATATCGATCGGCCCGTGTTCGGCTTCGATCAGCGCGCAGCCAGCGACCACCGCCTGATGATCGCCGACGTCGAAGCGGTAAGCCGGGATGCCGGTGCCGGCGGTGAAAGCGCGGGCTTTTTCCTCGTTGCCGCCGTAATTTGCGATCACCAGGTGGCCCTGCTTTTGCAGCCGCCGGCAAATCGCCTCGCCAATCCCTCTCGTACCGCCGGTTACAATCGCCACCCGTGCCATTTATACGCCTTTCCCAAAGCTCGTGTCGTTACGGCAAGCTTACGCGTGCTTGGCCACGGCGCAAGCCTGCCGCATTCGAAACTGCCAGCGATTTTGGGAGCGGCGGAAAGCCTAGAAGCGGAACTGCGTGCCGACGTATACTGCCTGGCTATCCTGCCGCCCATCGGTCAGCGGACGCAGCCGATCACGATCGGACGAATAGCGCACCCCGGCGGTGACGTTGAGGTTGCGGGTCACACGGTAGCTGCCGCCCAGATCGACCTGCTGATCGGACTGTTCGAATGTGCGCGGACTGCGCCCGGTTTTCTCACGCTCATCCAGCGCAATACTGGGGGCAAACCGCGAGGGGGTGCGCGCGACGCCAGGCTTGGGTTGGTAACTGGCCAGGTCGGGCGCATCGAGTTGCCGCACCGATACACCCGGTGCAGCGGTGGGTGCCGCGCTCTGGGCAAAGCTGCGATAGCCGCGCGCGGCGCCAAGGCTGTAAGCCGTCGGCGCGATTGGCAGCGCAGCCAAAGCCGGGTTTTCGGCGGCCGCTGACTGGCGCAGCGCCGGCGCGGCCGTGCCGTTCAGCCGTACTGCCACGGTGACCACCGAGCGGTCCATGCCATTAGGCACCGCCGCCGGGGTGAATTGAAACGAACGGCCTTTCGACAGCGCCCGCACAGTAATCGACCGGGCCAGCCGCGGATCGACTTCGGCAGGAATAAACCCGATTGCAGCGGCGGTGGCAGCAGTCCCGGCAACGGCGCTGTCCATCCGGCTGGCAAACGCCAGCACGGCGCTGGGCAACGCCAGCACGCTGACCGCGCCGCACAGCAGAAGGGCTGCGGCGCTGCCGTTACGCTTGCGTGTGCTGGCGACCAATCGAGTCATAATGCTGCATTACCCTGTTTGCCCGGACTTGGCTTGCGCTTTTGCGCGGTGCCTAACAAAATCAACAACGCGGCGCAGCGCAATTGGCTCCCCGGCCAAGTAACGCCAGTCTGCTGTAACCCCAATTTGCGCGCCACAGGCTTAATTGCCGCTGAACATTGCGCTGAACCGGCGGCAGCGCCGCGCATCATTCAGCAGACATTCAGCGCGCGGACCGGCATTAGCGCGGCAGCAATGCGGGCTTGCCGCCATAGCCACCTGGGTTATAGAGGCGCGGCGCGGCCACGGCCCGCAGCATTACGTTTTTTGAGCGACAGGATCCGGACACCGCAATGATTGCCAACACTTCGACTCGCGTTTCGACTGTTCGCCTGCTGGGCCGCGCCGGGCTGATCGCGCTCGCCGCGGTTTCCTTAGGCGCCTGCGGCGGCGGCAAGGGCCGCCCCAAGGCCGATCTCGCCGCCTCGCGGATCACCACGATCGGGGTCAACTCGTATCTGTGGCGCGCCAGCCTTGAAGCCGTCAGCTTCATGCCGCTGCTGCAGACCGACAGCAACGGCGGCGTAATCGTGACTGACTGGTATGCCAGCCCCAACAACCCGAACGAGCGGATGAAAGTCACCGTGACGATCCTCGATCAGGACTTGCGCGCTGACGCGCTGCGCGTTGCGGCCAGCCGTCAGACCAATCAGGGCGGCGGCTGGGTCGATGCCCCGGTGCAAGCTGCCACCGTGCAAAAGCTTGAAGACGTGATCCTGACCCGCGCGCGCGACCTGCGCCGTCAGGCCTCCGGGGTGAAGTAAATTAGCTGACCCTGCCCTCGACATGCCGTGCCCAACGGTTAGAGGGACCACATGACTACTGACCGTTTCGATCCAGCCAGCGCCGATCCGCGCTGGCAGCACGTGTGGGACCAGGCGCAGACCTTCCGCGCCGACGACCATTCGGCCAAGCCGCGTTCTTACGTGCTCGAGATGTTTCCTTACCCATCCGGCAAGATCCACGTCGGCCACGTCCGCAATTACACGATGGGCGATGTGCTGGCGCGCTACAAGCGGATGCAGGGCCACGAAGTGCTCCACCCGATGGGCTGGGACGCGTTCGGGATGCCGGCGGAAAACGCCGCGATGGAACAGGGCGTCCACCCCGGCGGCTGGACCCGCGCCAACATCGCCAACATGAAGGCGCAGCTCAAACGGCTTGGCTTCGCGCTCGACTGGAGCCGCGAACTGGCGACCTGCGAGTCTCAATACTACGGCCACGAACAGGCGCTGCTTCTGGACCTTTACGCCGCCGGGCTGGTGTACCGCAAGGAATCGGCGGTCAACTGGGACCCGGTCGACATGACCGTGCTGGCCAACGAACAAGTAATCGACGGGCGCGGCTGGCGCAGCGGCGCGCTGGTCGAAAAGCGCAAGCTCAGCCAGTGGTTCCTCAAGATCACCGACTTTGCCGAGGAACTGCTCGAAGGTCTGGGTGCGCTTGATACCTGGCCCGACAAGGTGCGGCTGATGCAGGAAAACTGGATCGGCAAGAGTCAGGGCGTCCAGTTCCGCTTTGACGGCATCAACTTCGATGAAGCGATCGAGGTGTATTCGACGCGTCCCGATACGATTTTCGGCGCCAGCTTCGTCGCGGTCGCGGCCGACCATCCGATCGCGCAGGCCGCGGCGCAGATCAGCCAGGCAGCCGCCGATTTCATCGCGCTGTGCAAGCAGGGCGGGACCACCGCGGCTGAGCTGGAAACGATGGAGAAGCTCGGCTTCGACACCGGGCTGACCGCGCGTCATCCGTTTACCGGGGCAGCGCTACCGGTCTACATCGCCAACTTCGTGCTGATCGAATACGGCACCGGCGCGATCATGGGCGTGCCCGGCCACGACCAGCGCGATTTCGATTTCGCGCGCAAATATGACCTGCCGATCATTCGCGTGGTCGCGGCGAATGCCGATGATGC
>JANMCG010000189.1:0-20773 GCA_031361075.1 Novosphingobium sp.
GATCGAAGCGGATATCAACACGCCGCCGCAAGTTCGCGCGCTGTGCCGGGTGGCGCGGTTCGGGACGCTGCAACCGCGCGAACCCGATTATGCCGGCGCTTTTACAGTCATCGGCCCGGCGGCGATCAAGCTGGGGCAAGCGCTCGCCACGCGTCCCGATCTGGTCGGCGAACTTGCTGCGCGCAATCTGCTGTCGCTACAGGACGATCTCCCGCCGGTCAGCTTTGCGCTGATCAAGCGCGAGATCGAGGCGAGCTTCGCCAAGCCGCTGGACAGCATGTACGCGCAAGTCGACGAAGCGCCGGTTGGTGCGGCTTCGGTGGCGCAAGTCCACAAGGCGGTCACCACCGAAGGGCGGGTCGTCGCGATCAAGGTGATGCGCCCGGGGATCCGCGAGAAGCTGGCACGCGACATCGATACCTATGAGTGGGCTGCCGCGCATCTGGAAGCGCTGGGCGGCGAAGCTGCACGGCTGCGCCCGCGGCTGGTGATCGCCAATTTCAAACGCTGGACCGCACGCGAGCTGGACTTGCGGCGCGAAGCCGCCTCCTCGTCCGAACTGGCCGAAGCAATGGCCGGGTTCGAAGGCTACCGCGTTCCCGGGATTGACTGGGACCGCACCAATGGCCGGGTGCTGACGATCGACTGGATCGACGGCACCAAAATCAGCGAAGTGGCTGCGCTTCAGGCCGCCGGGCACGATCTGCCGGCAATGGCCAAGCGGCTGGTGCTGGCGTTTCTGACCCAGGCAATCAGCGCCGGATTTTTCCACGCCGATATGCATCAGGGCAACCTGTTCGTCGAACCCGATGGCACCATCGCGGCGATCGATTTTGGGATCATGGGCCGGATTGACCGGCGCGCGCGGGTGTGGCTGGCGGAAATTCTCTATGGCCTGACCACCGGCAATTACCGCCGGGTCGCCGAGATTCACTTCGAAGCGCAATACGTCCCCGCGTATCATTCGGTCGACGAATTTGCGACCGCCTTGCGCGCGGTGGGCGAACCGATGCGCGGCAAACCGGTCAGCGAGTTGAGCGTCGGGCAGATGCTCGACGGGCTGTTCGCGATCACCCGCGATTTCGATATGCAAACCCAGCCGCACTTGTTGCTGCTGCAAAAAACCATGGTGATGGTTGAAGGGCTGGCGACTCAGCTCGATCCGGCGATCAACATGTGGGACACTTCGGGCCCGTTCGTGAAGAACTGGATCCGCGACGAGCTGGGCCCCGAGGCCGCGATTGCCGAGCGGCTGCGCGATGATGCGCAAACCTTGCTGCGCATTCCCGAGCTGGTTCGGCGGATCGAGGACAGTTTCCCGGCCAAGGGCGGCGCGCCGGAAGCCCCCCCCTTGCCCGACGTGCCGCTGGTCTGGGACCGGCGCAAGACCCGGCGCGGCTGGCCCGGCTATATCGGGGCAGCGCTGCTTGGCGGCGGCGCGCTGTATGCAGCGCAACTGCTCGGCTGGCTGGGCTAGACCGTGGAGCTCGACACGCTGCTGCAGCATTTCTTCGGCACCGACGATCCCGCGGCGCTGAGCGAAGATGAATACGAACGCGCAGTCGGCCAGCTCAAGATCGGCTTCGGGATCGAGCGCGAGCCGGGCCGCCGGTTTGCACTGTGGTGCCTGCTGCAGGCGCTCGATGTCGCCCCGCTGCCCGCCGAAGCTTTCGCCAAGGAACCCAAGCTCAAAGCCGCGGCGGACGAATACCTGAGCGCGGCATTCCGGCTGGAGCGGTTCGGAGACGGCGAATGAGGGCCGATCGGGTGTTCGCCCGGACCGCCGCACAGACGCCGATCTGCATCTGACCGAACACGGCAGCCCGGCCGCAATCGTCGCCGCGGCCCCGACGTGCCAAAGGCTTAGCCCCGGGGCGAAAAGATCATGCTGGTGATTGCGCGCGGCGATGCCCGGCTGGGTACTGCCCCGGCTGAATAATGTTCCTGCAATGCAGCAATGGTCGGCTCGGTCGAGATTACGCCCCAGCGCCGCCGAAGTGATCGGCGCGCGCCGGGCGCAGATTTGCAAGCTGCCCGATCAGAATTCAGTCCCGACCCGCAACCCGATTGTGCGTGGCTGCGAGGGAACAATATAGGGCCGCTGCCCGCACGAACCGCACTGCTGAAAGCGTGATAGCTGCCCGCGTTCGTCAAACACGTTGGCAACGAAGGCTTCGATGCTGAACCGGTCCCAGGTTGATCCCAGCGCCAGATTGACCGTGGCGAAGCCCGGCAGTTCGCCCAGAATAGCCGCCGGGTTGATCACGTTGCCGGTAAATACCTCATAGACCTTGGCCCGGATGTCGCTCGACGCCGAACTTTGATAAGCGACGTTGAGCTGACCATAGACTTTGGCAGTGCCGGTCGCGACGGTGTAACGCGCGGTGCTCGATAGCTTGAACTGCGGCGTGATCGGCAGGCGCGTACCCTTCGGAGCGGCAATCAGCACGGGATTTCCGCTCGGGTCGAGGCCGGCGCAAGTGAACGTGGGATCATCGACCGAACACAGGTTCTGCAACGTCTTGGCATCGGTGTACGAACCCGAAATGCTGAAGTTGAGCGGGCCGGTGTTAGCCGCAAAATCCAGCTCGACCCCGCGAATCCGCGCATTTGGTCCGTTATGGATTTCGGTAAAGCTGTTCGCGCCCAGGAACGAGAATTGGAACTTTTTCCATTCCTGCTGATAAATCGCGCCGTTCAACCGGATACCCGGAGCCAGCGTCGCTTTCATCCCGGCTTCGAAATTAAGCAGATAGTCGGGCGCATAGGGCGCAACGTCGGCGCGGCGGTTAATCCCGCCGGGGCGGAACCCGCGGCTGACTGTGGCATAGACCAGCAAATCGTTGCTGGGCTTCCAGCTGGCGTTGAGGCGGTACGTTACCCCGTCGCCCTTGGCTTGGACCGGATCGACCTTGCCAGCGTTGTACACGCCCAGATTGGTGCACGGCCCGCCAGCGACAACAGCAGGGAGCAGCGTAAACGGTGTGCCCGCCACCGCCCGCACGCGCGCGCCGGTACTGGTGAAGCAGCCAGCCACCCCGGTGCGCGAACTGCCGGCGCCGTTGTACGGCGTGGTCGAATAATTGGCGGTGGGATCGCGGCCAAAGCCGAAGAACCCGATCAGCGTGTTGTCGTAACGGAACCCGCGGATCCCGGCGGTGACTGAAACGGTCGATGACAAGTCATAGGTCAGCTCGCCAAACGCCGCATAATCGCGGTCAATCCGGTACTGCTGGGTGAGCCACAAGGTCCCGGGCAAGCCATTGACCGAAAGCAGCGGGGCCAGATTGGCGACCTGGTAATCCTGATGGATGTCGTTTGACTGGCGTTGATAAAACACCCCGCCGACCACGCGCAACGGATTTTCCGACGGCGACGCAATTCGCAGTTCCTGGCTCAGCTTTTTGAAATGATCGGTGCCGATCACCTTCTGGCGCGGATCGATCGTGTTGCCGACCGAGTTCTGGTAATAGAAATAACCCGCAAGGCCGCCGACCGACGAATAGAGCGAGTCATACGCTTCTGAATAATCGGAATAATCGCTTGACGACAAGGTCTTGCGGTCGAGATAGGCCCCGGCGTAAGTCACGTCCCAGTTGCCCAATTTGCCTTCGATCGTCAGCGCGGCCTGCACGAATTTGTCGTTGCGGAATTCGGGGAAGAAATGCTGCACCTGCAGATCGCCGACGCGCGGATCATATCCGTACGAGCCGTGGCTGCGGGTTTCCTGATAAATCACCGCCGGGGTGATCGTCCAGCTATCGTCAAGATCGACCTTGAGCGCAGCGCGGCCGCCCCAGGTTTCGGTATCATTGTAATCTTTTTCCACAAACGGCGCGTTGGTGACCGTGATCCCCCCTGGTCGCGGCAGGAAGCTGCGGGTCCCGGCGACATTATCGATAAACCCCGCATCGTGCTGGTAGAACCCGGTAACCCGCAAAGCGGCGGCCGAACCCAGCGGGGCGTTGATCATGCCTTCAACCTTGCCGCCGATTCCGCCCTTGCTAACGGTGTTCAGTTCGCCATCGATGCGGCCTTCGAACCCGGCGGTCGAAGGCCTGTTCGTGATGATCCGGATCGTGCCGGCTTCGGATGAAGCGCCGTACAACGTGCCTTGCGGGCCCGACAGACTTTCGATCCGGGCAATGTCATAGATATGGACATCAAGGTTGCCGCCGATCGTGGTGACCGGTTGCTCATCAAGATAAACGCCAACCGACGGGAGCGAGCCCGAATGGTTGCCGTCACCGCCCGAAGCGACCCCGCGCATATAAATGACGTTCGTGCCCGGCGTGCCGCCCAGCGCTTGAAACGAAACCGAAGGCAATTGCTGGGCATAGCCCTTGAAGTCGGTGATGTTCAGTTCATCGAGCTTTTTGGTGCCGAGCGCCTGGATCGAGATTGGCACTTTCTGCAAGCTCTCGCTGCGCTTTTGCGCGGTAACGACGATGTCGGTGGCGTCGTTGGTGCCGGCTTCTTGGGTTGCATTGGCGGGAGGGGCATCTTGCGCCCAGGCCGGCGCGGCGACCAGCGCAGTCGTGGTCAGCAGCGCTGCGATTGCGCAGCGGCTCGAGCGATTAGACATATTAGACCCCTTGTTCCCACCTATCGGCCGACCATGATTCCTGCCTTGCCCCCCGTCAAGGCTGGCGCAGTAACATTTGACGCAAGAACTACGTGGCGTGGCACTTTTACCACTTTTCGGGCGCAATCGGGTAACAATCGAGCACTGGACCGAGCGCGGCGCGCAATGGATCGAGATACGCGTTGAATGCTTTCCACGCCTCGGTCCCATCGCGGTAAATCGGCTGGCGGACTTGTTCGGAGCTGGCGGTGCGCACCGCGCGCGTCGTCTGGTGGAACGCGAGGCAGCTTTCCTCGAACCCGACCCCGCAATAGTCGAGCAACCGCCGCACCTCGGCTGCGGTATTATCGACCATATCCTCGTAGATCACCCGGTGCACTGCTTGCGGCTGGATGCGGTCGAGATGCGCCATCAACCGGACGTAGTCGGCGTAGTAACGCCCCATATCGTCCAGGCTGTACGTAAAGGCTTGTCCGCGCGCGAAATGCTGCTTGAAGTTGGAGAAACAGCACCCGAGCGGATGCCGCCGCGCGTCGATGATCTTGGCGCCCGGCAGGATCAGCCGGATGAACACCGCGTGCGCCCAGTTGTTTGGCAGCTTGTCGATGAACAACGGTCGGTCGGTCTTGCGCTGGATCCGGGTGCGCTGAAGGTATTCCTCGCCCAGCGCGCGCAGCTGATCGGCCGGCAGTTCGGGCAGGTTCGCCGGATAGCGCGGGTCGCGCCGCGCCAGCACCGGAATATCGGGCAACTCGCTGGTCCCCTCAATCTGGCTGTGACTGGCGAGGATCTGTTCGACCAAGGTAGAGCCGGCGCGCGGCATGCCAAGGATGAACACCGGATCGGGCGCATCGCACCCTTGCCCAGCGCGCGCAGCCATAAATTCGGGGGTCGCTACCGCAATCAGTTTGTCGACAAAGCGGCTGGTCTCGTCAGCCGCGTAATCGAGCGTCTGCCGGCGCAGCACATTGCCGGCATCGTAATGCGCAAAGGCCGCGCCCGCCGCGCCGCGATCTTCCATCGCCTTGCCCAGCGCGAAATCGAGGTGGAAGCGGTCCTCATCCGCGATATCGCCGCACGCCAAGGCCGCCTCCATTGCGGCGATATCATCGTCGCTGAACCGCGCCGTCTTGAGGTTGGCAAGGCTCCACCACGCCTCGCCCAGTTCGGGCAGCAACGCGATAGCCTTGCGGTACGCCGCCACTCCATCGGCGCTGCGCCCGACAGTTTTGAGCATATGGCCATAGCTCATCCAGATGCGCGGCTGGTGCGGGGCGGCAGCCAGCACGGTCTCGTAGAGCTGCAAGGCATCTCCGAATTCGCCGATCCGGCCATAAGCGGCGGCTTGCAGATTGAAGTGGCCGGTGCTTTCAGGTTCTTCGGCAGAAACCTGGTTAAGCTCGGCGATCGCTTCTTCGGGCCGGTTCTGGCGATAGAGCACCAGCGCCAGATTGGCGCGCGCGGCGGTAAATGACGGTGACAGTTCAAGCGCGCGGCGCAGCAGGTTCTCGGCGTCCTTGTAGCGCCCGATCCGGCCGGCGAGCTCGGCAAACATCCGGATCGCGGCGACGTCGAACGGAAATTCCTTAAGTTGTGCGCGCAGCAGCGGCTCAGCGCGCGGCACATCGTTCTCGTTCATCGCCAAGGCCGCCTCGATCAGCCGGGGATGATACGTGCCGAGCCGGGCGAGCCAGCTCTGAGTGGTGACGCTTGCCATGACCACCCCAGAAACATGGTGACGCGGCGAGTTCAAGCTGTAGGTTTAATAATTCGGGTCGTGGAGGGGATTTTACCATGATTGATGGACATCGACCCTTCGGTTTCTGGACTGCCACGGCCTTTGTGGTCGGCGGGGTGATCGGCGCGGGCATTTTTGTCTTGCCGAGCCAGCTGGCGCGTTTTGGCTGGACCGGCGCAGCGGCCTGGATATTCGGCGGGGCCGGGGCGGTGGTGATCGCGCTGGTACTCTCGGCCATCACCGCCGCGCGCCCGCAAGCTACCGGGCTGATCGCGGTAACGGGCGAAGTGCTGGGGCCGGTTGTCGGGGTGTTGACCGGCTGGGGGGCGTGGGTCAGCTATTTCTGCGCCAATGCCTATATCGCGCTGACGGCGGCGCGCTATGCCAGCGAATTCTGGCTGCCATTGGGGGCGACGCCGCTACGGCTCGCGCTGGCAGCGTCGCTGATAATCGCTGGGCTGACTGTGCTTAACCTCAGCGGGTTGCGCGCCTCGGGACGCTTCCAGGTCGTGACTACCGCGCTGCGGCTGCTGCCGATGGCGGCAGTACTGATCATCGTCATGCTGCTGTGGTTCACCGGCAGCCCCGATTTCGCTCGTGAGCCAGAGGCCCCGTTCGTCCCCGCCGATCTGTTTGCGGCCAGCACCCTGGCCTTCGTCGCCATCGTCGGGTTCGAATCGGCAAGCATCGCAGCGCAGCGCGTGCGTAATCCTGAACGCAACATCCCGCGCGCCACCATCGGCGGCGTGGTGGTTTGCTGCCTGATCTACCTGGTGGTCTGCACCGGCATCGATTTCGCTTTGCCGCCCGCAACGGTAGCCAGTTCCAAAGCCCCGGTTGCGCTGTTCATCGCGCATTACTGGGGAAGCTGGGCTGGCCTGACCGTCGCGGCCTTCGCGGTGATATCATCGGTCGGCTGCCTCAGCGTCTGGGTACTGCTGCAGGGCGAGGTGCCGCTCGGGCTGGTCCGCGCGGGATTGCTGCCCGCCTGGCTGGCGCGGACCAATGACGAAGACATCGCGGTCACCCCGATCGTGCTTGGCAGCGCGCTTTCGGTGCTGCTGCTGCTCGCCGCAAGCTGGCGTGACGGCGCGGCGGTGATGGATTTTATGCTGCGGCTGACCGCGGTGACGGCGATGTGGATCTATGCCTTCGCCTGCCTCACCGCGCTGCGAATGCGGGTGCAGATGCTCGCCGCCGGACTTGGGCTGCTGTTCACGCTCGCCATTATGTATGGCGCCGGGCTGGAGGCGAACCTGCTCAGCCTGAGTTTGATGGCAGCCGCCTTGCCGCTCTACTGGATCGCCCGGCGCTCGCTGGTCAGCTCCGCAAAATCTTCCGCAGCAGTGGCCGGTCCGACAGGATAGCCGCCGCAGCGTTGTGCCCAGGCGCGCCGGTCACGCCGCCGCCGGGATGGGTGCCCGCGCCGCACATATAAAGCCCCTTGATCGGTCCGCGATAATCGCCGTGGCCAAGCACCGGGCGCGCTGACCACAGCTGGTCAAGCCCCATGTTGCCGTGCATGATATCGCCGCCGATCAGCCCGAACTTGCGCTCCAGATCGGTCGGTGAATGGATCTGCGTCGCAATTACGCTGGCCTTGAAGTTGGGCGCATGATCGTTGACGGTGTCGATGATCAGGTCGGCGACCGCCTCGCGGTGCTTGTCCCAGTCGACCTTGGGATCAAACTGCTGACAGAACAACGATGCGACGTGCTGGCCGGGCGGGGCGAGGCTGTCATCGACCGTGCTGGGGATCTTGATCTCGACAATCGGACGCTTCGACCAGCCGTGCTGCTCGGCATCGTAAAACGCCTGGTCCATGTAATCCATGCCCGGCGCGATGATGATCCCGGCGGTGTGATGTTCGGCCTGCTGCTTGCCCGGAAGCACGCTGAACGACGGTAATTCGGACAGCGCGACATTCATCCGGAAAGTGCCCGAGCAGGTCTTGAAACCCTTGATCCTGCGCTTGAAGTCATCGTCCAGATCGCTCGGATCGATCAGCTGCGGATACAGCAGCGCGGGTCCGGCGTTCGATGCGACAATGCTGGCGGCAATCTCCTCGCCGCTTTCCAGCCGTACGCCCGAAACCTTGCCGCCATCGACCAGCACTTGCGCCACCGGGGCCTCAAGGCTGATTTCGACCCCGGCATCCTCACAAGCGCGCGCCATCGCCTGCGTGATCGCGCCCATCCCGCCGACCGCATGGCCCCACGCGCCCAGCTTGCCGTTCACTTCGCCGAACACGTGATGCAGCAGCACATAGGCCGAGCCGGGGGTCGATACCCCGGCGTAATTGCCCACCACCGCATCGAACGCGAAGGCGCTTTGCACATAGTCGTGTTCGAACCAGCCATCGAGAAAACTGCGCGCCGATTTGGTGAACATGTCGAGCAGGTCGCGCTGGACCTCGATATCGAGCTGCGCCATCGGCCAGCCTTGCTTGGCCGCCGCGAGCATTGACGAAACCCCGCCGCCGACATTGGGGGGAATCTTGAGGCTAAGATCGCGGAGCACATTGGCGACCTGTTCCAGCGCCTTGTCATAAGCCGGGTAAGCGTCGGCATCGTGCTGCGAAAACCGGGCAAATTCCGCCTCGGTCCGGCCCGGTCCGCCGCCCAGCTTGATGTAGTCATCGGCGAACGGAAAGAAGTTGGAGATCGTCCGCTCGATCACGCGGTAGCCGTAATCGTGCAGCCGCATATCGGCGATGACCTTGGGGCGCAGCAGGCTGACGGTATAGCTGGCGGTCGAATTGCGAAAGCCGGGGTGGAATTCCTCGGTCACCGCCGCGCCGCCGACGATGTGCCGCCGTTCGAGCACCCGCACTCGCATCCCGGCCTTGGCCAGATAAAACGCGCAGACGAGGCCATTGTGCCCCCCGCCGATGATCAGGGCGTCGTAGGTTTTGGTCATGTTCAATTCTCCAAGGCGGATTGACCCGCCCCTAACCCCTCGCGCAAGCGGGAGGGGGACTGTGTTCCGTTTGGCTTTACCTGCTCCCCGCCCGCTTGCGAAAGGGGTTGGCGGGTGGGCCTTATGTCTTGCTCCACCCCTGTGCAGGCGCGACCGGCAGCCTTGCCTCGGGAATCAGCGATCTGATCTTGCGCGCAAAGCTGCGCAGGCAGACCTCGCTGGTAGCAATCGGCCCCGCGCTGAAGCTGCGGCTGGCCACGCCTTGCTGGACCCCGCCGATCAGCCACGTGTCCTCGGCGTTGACCACGCGGTTGATCCGCCAGTTGGCATAGCGCGCCAATTTCATCGCTCTGCGATTATCGGGCAAGGCATAGGACACCTCGCGCAAGCTGCAGGTGGTGGGCGAAGTCGGCAGCCACTGCATGAAGTCGATCTGGTCGGCGTAGATATCGAACGCCATGTTGGGCCACAGCTTGTAATAGAGCCAGCGCCCCTGCGCGGCCTCGGGCAAGTGTGCCACGCGCGGCAGGTGCGCGGTGTAGAACCGTTCCCAGAAGTTCTGTTTGGCCCCACTGGCGACATCGCCATAAAGCCGATCGGCCCAGCCGTGGTTTTCGATCCGGTAGCTGCTGCCAACCAGCCGCGTCAGCCCATCGTGCGCCACCGTGATGTGCAGATTATCCGAATAGTTATCGCCGACGTTCTTCCAGTTGACCGCTCTGGGCCGGTCGCGGGGCGGGCTGAGCGGCTGCATCGCCTCGAACTTGTAAGCCTCGATCTCGGCTTCAAACGGCGCCATCATGGTGGCGACCGATGGAAAGCCGGCATCCTCCAGCCGCACGAACAGAAACCCGCGCCATTGTTCGAGCGTTACCGGGGCCAGGCCGTTCTCTGCCAGGCTAAGCGCCGGATAATCCGCCTTGTGCGGCACGCCCGAAAGCCGCCCATCGGCCTCGTAAGTCCAGGCATGATACGGGCATACCAGCTTTTTCGCGCAGCCCGCCGCGCCGGCCACCAACCGCATGGCGCGGTGACGGCAGACATTGGTGAAGGCGCGGATCACGCGATCGAGCCCCCGGATCACGATCACGCTTTCACCGGCATAGTCGAGCGTGCGATAGTCGCCCGGACCGGGCAGCTCGCTGATATGGCAGACGATCTGCCACGACGGGCGAATAACGCGCTCCATCTCGGCGGCATGGAAATCAGCGTCGTGATAAGTCCAGCCGGGCAGCGACCAGTCGGCTTGCGGGTCTGCCTCCGGGCTGGCAATCTGCGCCAGTGCTGCGCTCAGAACGGTCACCGCCGCTGGACCTGCGCTTACTTCGACAAGTCGGTGAACAGGCTGAGGTAGTAAGTAATCCCGGGCGCGGTGTTCGACAGCGGCACCCGCTCGTTCAGCCCATGCGCGAAATCTTCTGAATCCTTTGAAAACACCGGGCTGGCACCATAGCTAGGCACGCCCAGCGCGCGGTACCACATACTGTCTGACGCGCCCGACGCCTGGCTGGGGAAGATCGGCAGCCCCGGATTGATCAGGTGCATCGCCTTTTGCGTGGCGGCGACAAAATCTGCCCGCATCGGTGAAGCCGGGGCGGAGATCGAATCCTCACCGGTGACATCGCTGAGCTTGATATCAGGGTCGCCGATCGCGGCCCGCAGCTCGGCGGCGATCGCCTCCTTGCTGTGCCCGGGGAAAATCCGGCAGTTGATATTGGCCGTGGCGCGCTGCGGCAATGCGTTTTGCGCGTGACCGCCGGTGATCATCGTCGGGACGCAGGTAGTGCCGATCTTGCCGACCGTGGAATAGTTGCCCCGCAAGGCAGCAACCGCCGCCTCGTCCTGCGGGTTGGCAGCAAACGCGCGCATCGCGCCGGCCAGTTGCGGGCTTGTTTCAAATTGCGCGGCTTGCGCGAAGTACGCCTTGGTCAGCGGGCTGACTTCGGGCTTGAAGCGGTACCCCCCGACCCGTTCGAGCGCGGTTGCGAGCTGGACAATCGCGTTGACCGGGCGCGGGGCAGAGCTGTGGCCGCCGGGATTGGTCACCTCGAGCTGGAAGTCTACGTAGGTCTTTTCGGCACCTTGCCAGGTCCAGTACAGCGGCTTGCCGGTCTGCTCGTCAAGCGTGCCGCCGCCGCCATCGATGTTAAGCACCAGTTCGGCATTGCCCAACTGCTTGGCGATCACCCGCGAGGTCCGCATCGTGGTTTCTTCGTCGCCCGAAAATTGCAGCACAATCGATCGGCGCGGCTTGTATCCGGCGCGGCGCAGCTCGATCAGCGTCGCGGTGGCAAGCGCGGCATCGAACTTCATATCGCTTGCCCCGCGGCCAAACAGATAACCGTTTTCCACCACCGGCGTGAACGGATCGCGCTGCCAGTCGGCCGGCTTGGCCTCGTCCACATCGAGATGTCCCGAGATCACCAGCGGTTTGAGCTTCGGATCGCTGCCCGGCCAGGTTGCGATAATATAGGCGGTGTCAGCGAACGGGGTGATCGCCACGTCGGCGTCTTGCCAGCCGCCTGCGACCAGCGCCGCCTTGACCAGCTGCATTGCATCGGGGGTACGGTTGCCCGCGCCCTGAACCGAGCGCAACGCGATCAATTGCTTTGCCAGTTCAAGCGTTTGCGCTTCGGCTTGCGGATGTCTGCCAGCTTTGGGCGGCTTGGCCGCCAGCTGCGGCGCGGCCAGCAGCGCGGCGAGTGTCAGAGCCAAAGCGAAATTGGTGGTGCGCATGCGCGAATCTCCTGTGCGCCGGGTCTAGTCGCACGGCTGTCCGCAAGTAAAGCGCAGCGCCGCGCAAATGCCGCGCAAACGCTGCTTCGGGCGGGTCGTACACTAAATTAACGGTAAGCGCCGTAAGGCCGCGACGCGTTAAAAAACAGGGTTGGTAAGTAGCCAGATGGTCAGCAAACAAACGGCACTGCGCGTCGTTGTACCTGCGGAATTGCGTGATTGGGTCGATAACCGGCTGATCAGCGCGCATATCCGTATGGTTCGTTCGATGGTGCTGGGAACGCTGCTTAACGCTGGCGTGATCACGCTGATGCTGATCGGGCAAATTCCCGCGCTGCACGTCGCCTTGTTTGCCAGTTCGATGGGTGCGGCGTGCCTGCACCGGTTGTGGCTGGCCGAATGGATCGAGCGCGGACGGCGGCGGCGGCGCGCGGCCAAGATGACTGCCGCATTCTGGTGGAATTCACTGTGGCTGGGGGCCACCTTGGGGATGCTGACCGCCGTCTGGCTGCCGCATATGACACCAGGCGTGCAATTGCTGCTGGCGGTATGCGGGATTAGCCAGATCGCTTCTGCTGCTTATACGGTGCGCACCTTGCCGCGATCGGCGCTGGTCTATGTCGCGGTGCAGGCCGCCGGACTGACGATCGGCCTGGCCCGGCTTGAGACCTTGTCGGCATTGGCCGCGGTCATCGTGCTATCGGTGGCCAGCGCGCTGCTGGTGCGCATGGCATTCACTGCGCACGATCTGTTCGTCACCCGGATCCTGTCCGACCGCGATCTGCACAGCGCGGCGCGCACTGTCAAATTGCTGCTCAATGCCTACGAGGAAAACGGCTCCGACTGGCTGTTCGAACTGGACGGCCAGCAGCGGCTTACTAACGTGTCGCAGCGCTTTGCCCAAGCTGCAGGCGAACCGGCTGGGCGCCTGACCGGGCGCAAGCTGGCGGACCTGTTCGCGCCCGGCACTGGCCGCGACGAAATCGAAGCGGCGTTAGGCGCGGCGCGTCCGCTCCGCTGCGTCGTCGCCGCGCTTGACGAAACCGCAAAAGGCGAATGCCGCTGGTGGTCGCTGAGCGGGCGGCCCAGCCAGTCGGGCGACGGGATCGAGTACCGCGGGGTGATCTGCGACGTGACCGAGCAGCGTGCTGCCGAGCACCGCGCGCAGCAGATGGCGCATTTCGACGCCTTGACCGCGCTGCCCAATCGTAACCGCTTCAATCAGGTGCTGGCCGGGCTGTTCAACACGCATCAGGATGGCGATCATGTCGCGCTGTTGCTGCTTAACATCGACCACTTCAAAAACGTCAACGATATGCACGGGCATCCGGTCGGCGATCAATTCCTGCGGCTGTTTTCAGCGCGGCTGTGCGATGCGGTCAGCAGCAGCGGACTGGGCGGGTGCGAGCCGATCGTGGCGCGGCTCGGCAGCGACGAATTCGCCATCGCGATCAGCGGCGGCGATGCTTGCGATCATGCAGTACGGCTGGCCGAATTGCTTGTCCCGGCGCTTAATGAACCGCTGCATGTCGACGATACCGAACTGCCGTGCTCGATCAGCTTGGGCATTGCACTGGCGCCGTTCCACACCGATCAGCAAGCGCAATTGCAAAGCTATGCCGATATTGCGCTGGGGGCGGCCAAGACCGGCGGCCGCGCCACGTGGGAGATGTTCGAGCCTGGCATGGACGCCAAACTGCACGAGCGCCACACGCTGGCGCGCGATCTGCGCCACGCCGTATCGCGCGGCGAGTTGCGGATGTTCCTGCAGCCGCTGGTCGACGTCGCGAGTGAGATCAAGACCGGGTATGAGGCTTTGCTGCGCTGGCAGCACCCAACCCGCGGGCTGATCCCGCCTGACACCTTCATCCCGATTGCCGAAGAAACCGGCCTGATCGTGCCGATCGGCGAATGGGTGATCCGCACTGCCTTTGCCGAAGCGGCGACCTGGCCAGGCGAAGAGGTAATCGCCATCAACCTGTCGCCGATCCAGTTTGCCAGCCCCAACCTGCTGCCGGTGATCGTCAACGCGCTGGGCGACAGCGGCATAGCGCCCGGGCGGGTCGAGTTCGAGATTACCGAAGGCGTGCTGCTGGGCGATACCGAGGCCAACATCGACATCCTGTGCCGGATGCAGGCGCTTGGACTGAAGATCGCGCTCGATGATTTTGGCACCGGCTATGCTTCGCTCAACTATCTGCTGACCTTCCCGTTCGACAAGATCAAGATCGACCGCAGCTTCATCGCCAGCTTGTCGACCCGCGAGGAATCGCGCGCGATTGTCGCTGCAGTGATCGCGCTGGCCAACCGGCTGGGGATGTGCACCCTGGCCGAAGGCGTCGAAGAACCCGAGCAGCTTGACCAGCTCAAGGCGCAAGGCTGCCGGATGGTCCAGGGCTGGCTGTTCGGCAAGGCGCTGCCAAGCGAGGATTATCATCCGCGCAGCATCGCCCTGCTGCCCGAGGTAACCCCACCGGTACGTCTGCCGCAGCGGCGCAAGCCGCGCGCATCGCAGACGTATTCACAGCGCGCACGTGCCTGAAATGCGCCGCGCCGCACTGGCGCAGCCCCGCCCCGGCTGCTAACCCGCTGCTGCCCGCTCGCTTGGCCGTGCCGGGCGCGGGGAGTGTTTGGGCATGAGCTTCACTGCGGACCGACTGCTGCTGTTTGGCGCGACCGGCGATCTGGCGCAGCGGATGTTGCTGCCATCGCTGTGCGCGCTGCACGACGACAAGCTGATCGCGCCCGAACTGACGATTATCGGTACTGCGCGGTCTGACTATACCGACGAGACTTACCGCGACTTTGCCCGGGTCGCGCTCGACAAGTACCTGCCGGATTTTCGCAAAGGTGCGATCGGCAGCTTTTTGCCGCGGCTGCGCTATCAAGTGCTCGACGCCACCGATGCCAACCATTTCACCGATCTGTCCGATGAGATCGGGGTGGCCGACCAGGGCACGGCGATCTTCCTGTCGACCGCGCCCAGCCTGTTCGAGCCGACGATTGCCGGGCTGACAGAAGCAGGGCTGACCGGCGACAAAGTGCGGATCGGGCTGGAAAAGCCGCTCGGCACCAGCCTTGCGACCAGCCGCGAGATCAACGACGCGGTTGCCGCGGCGTTCAGCGAGGACCGGATTTTCCGGATCGATCATTACCTTGGCAAAGAGACGGTGCAGAACCTGCTCGCGCTGCGCTTTGCCAACATCATGTTCGAACCGCTGTGGAATGCGGCGCACATCGATCATGTCCAGATCACCATCGCCGAGACGGTCGGCCTCGAAAGCCGGGTCGGCTATTATGACGGCGCCGGGGCGCTGCGCGATATGGTCCAGAACCATATGCTCCAGCTGCTCGCGCTGGTCGCAATGGAGCCGCCGACCAGCTATGACGCGACCCCGATCCAAGACGAAAAGGTCAAGGTGCTGCGCGCGCTGCGGGTGGTCGCCCCGACTGAAACGGTCACCGGGCAATACCGCAAGGGCGCGATCGATGGTGCGCCGGTGCCGGGTTATGATGACGAACTGGGCAAGCCATCGGACACCGAAACCTTTGTGGCGATCAAGGCGCACGTCGATAACTGGCGCTGGGCCGGGGTGCCGTTCTATTTGCGCACCGGCAAACGCCTGCCCGAGCGCAAGACCGAAATTGTGGTCAACTTCCGCGCGGTGCCGCATTCGATATTTGCCGGGCGCGGCGCCAAAAGCCTGCCCAATGCGTTGGTGATCGGGATCCAGCCCGAGGAGAACATCCAGCTGCAATTGATGGCCAAGGAACCCGGGCTTGACCGCGAGGGGATCCGGCTGCGTCCGGTGCCGCTTAACATCACCATGCCCGATGCCTTCGCCGGACCCAAAAAACGCATCGCTTACGAACGGCTGCTGCTTGACCTGATCGAAGGCGACCAGACACTGTTCGTGCGGCGCGACGAGGTAGAGGCGCAGTGGGGCTGGATCGACGCCATTCGCGCTGGCTGGGCCGAGCACGGGGTCAAACCCAAAAGCTATTCGGCGGGCAACTGGGGTCCATCGGCGGCGATTGCGCTGGCAGAACGCGACGGGGTTACCTGGAATGACTAGTCTCAATCCGGTGATCGAGCGCGTCACGCAGCGGATCATCGACAAGTCCAAGGACAGCCGTCGCCGCTACCTCGAACTGGCCGAGCGTGAAGCGGAGAAATTTCCCGGACGCGGGGCCTTGTCGTGCTCCAACCTGGCGCATGGCTTCGCCGCCGCGCTGGAAGACAAACCGGCCATCGCCAACGGACGCGGACCCAATCTGGCGATCGTCACCGCTTACAACGACATGCTCTCGGCGCACCAGCCCTATGGCCGCTACCCCGAGGCGATGAAGCTTTACGCGCGCGAAGTCGGCGCCACCTGCCAGGTCGCGGGCGGGGTTCCGGCGATGTGCGATGGAGTCACGCAGGGCCAGGACGGGATGGAGCTGTCGCTGTTCAGCCGCGACGCCATCGCGCTGGCGGCGGCGGTGGCGCTGAGCCACGCGATGTTCGACGGGATGGCGCTGCTCGGCATCTGCGACAAGATCGTGCCCGGGCTGGTGATCGGCGCGCTGCGGTTCGGGCATTTGCCCGCGATCTTCATCCCCTCGGGACCGATGCCGTCGGGCCTCGCCAATCGCGAAAAGCAGAAGGTCCGCCAGCTTTACGCCGAAGGCAAAGCGAGCCGCGCCGATCTGCTCGCCAGCGAGAGCGCGAGCTACCACAGCCCCGGCACCTGCACCTTTTACGGCACCGCCAATTCGAACCAGATCATGCTCGAGCTGATGGGGCTGCATATGCCGGCCGCCTCGTTCGTGCCGCCGAACACGCCGCTGCGCAGCGCGCTGACCCGCGCCGCGGTTCACCGGCTGGCGGTGATCGGGCGTGAAAGCCAAGATTACCGCCCGATGGCGCGGGTGGTCGATGAAAAGGCGATCGTCAACGCCGCGGTGGGCCTGCTGTGCACCGGCGGATCGACTAACCATGCGATCCATTTGCCCGCGATGGCCCGCGCCGCCGGGATCAAGCTCGACTGGCAGGATCTTGATGAACTGTCGGGCGCAGTGCCGCTGCTGGCGCGGGTCTATCCCAATGGCGCCGGGGACGTGAACCACTTTCACGCCGCTGGCGGGGTGGCGTTTCTGGTGCGCGAACTGCTCGATGCGGGCCTCGCGCACGGTGACGTGCTGACCGTGGCGCAAGGCGGCATGGCAGCTTATGCGACCGAACCGGTGCTGAGCGACGGCGCGCTAAGCTGGCAGCCCGCCCCGGTGCAGTCCGGCGAAGACTCGATGCTGCGCCCCGCCGCGCGGCCGTTCATGCCCGATGGCGGGATGCGGCTGGTCAAGGGCAATCTTGGCCGCGCTACTTTCAAGACCAGCGCGGTCGAGCCCGAGCGCTGGACGATCGAGGCGCCGGCCCGCGTGTTCGCCACGCAGGACGAAGTGCAGGCCGCGTTCAAGGCGGGCGAGCTTGACCGCGACGTGATCGTGGTGGTGCGCTTTCAAGGCCCGCGCGCCAACGGCATGCCCGAACTGCACAAGCTGACCCCGCCGCTGGGGGTGCTGCAGGACAAGGGGTTCAAGGTTGCGCTGGTCACCGATGGACGGATGTCGGGCGCATCGGGCAAGGTTCCCGCCGCAATCCATGTCACTCCCGAAGCGCTCGGCGGCGGGCCGCTCGCCTATGTGCAGGACGGCGACGTGATCAAGCTGTGCGGGCATGACGGGTTGTTGCAGATCAAGGCCGATATCTTCAGCCGCGAGCCCGCGATCGCACCGCGCGCCGAACCGGGCATGGGCCGCGAACTGTTCGCCATGCTGCGCAACCACGCCGACGGGGCCGAAGCAGGCGCCTCCGCGATGCTGGCCGAGGCGGGGTTGTGAGCACCACGCTCGTCACCGTCGATATCGGCGGCACTCACGCGCGGTTTGCGCTGGCCGAGATTGCTGCCGATGGCGCGATCACGCTGAGCGAGCCGATCACGCTGCACACCCACGACCACGCCAGCTTCCAAACCGCATGGGAGCATTTTGCGCAGCTGCAAGGCGGCAAGCTTCCCGCCGCCGTCGCGATCGCGATTGCAGGGCCGGTTGGGGGCGAGATGATCCGCTTCACCAACAATCCGTGGGTGATCCGCCCCGCGTTGATCCCCGAAAAGCTCGGCGCAGCGCGCTATACCGTGATCAACGATTTTGGCGCGGTGGGCCATGCAGTGGCGCGCGCCGGGCCTGAATCTTTCGTCCATCTGGCCGGACCCGATGCCCCGTTGCCGCCCAGCGGAACGCTCAGCGTGCTTGGCCCCGGCACCGGCATGGGGGTGGCGCACGTGTGGCGCGACGGTGCAGGCAATTACCGCGTGCAGGCGACCGAGGGCGGGCATATCGATTACGCCCCGGTGGACAGCATCGAGGACGCGATCCTAGCGCGGCTGCGGCAGCGCCATCGCCGGGTTTCGGCCGAACGGGTGGTTTCGGGGCCTGGGCTGGTCGATATTTACGAGGCGCTCGCGGGCATCGAAGGCCGCGCAATCCAGCAGGTCGACGACAAGACGCTGTGGGGGCTTGGGACCAGCGGCGAAGACAGCCTTGCCGCCGCCGCGGTCGACCGGTTTTGCCTCGCGCTCGGCTCGTTCGCGGGCGATATTGCGCTGGCGCAGGGCGCATCGGGCGTGGTCATTGCCGGCGGGCTTGGACTGCGAATTCGCGATACCCTGCTGCAGTCGGGCTTTGCCAACCGTTTCAAAGCCAAAGGCCGGTTCGAGGGCTTGATGGCCGCGCTGCCGGTCAAGCTCATCACGCATCCCCAGCCCGGCCTGTTCGGGGCCGCGGCGGCTTTCGCCAAGGAGCATTTACCGTGACACGGATCGAGGAAATCATGCGGATGGCCCCGGTCATTCCGGTGCTGGTGATCGAAGACGCGGCGCACGCGGTGCCGATTGCCCGGGCGCTGGTGGCGGGCGGGTTGCCGGTGCTCGAAGTGACGCTGCGCACCGCCAGCGCCTTGGCAGTGATCCGCGAGATGAAGCAAGTGCCCGGCGCGATTGTCGGCGCGGGCACCGTGCTCAACGAACACGCGCTCGACGATGCACTGGAAGCCGGGAGCGAATTCATCGTCTCGCCGGGGTTGACGGACAGCCTCGCCAAAGCGGCGATTGCGGCCAAGGTGCCGTTCCTGCCAGGCATCGCCACCTCGGCCGACATCATGCGCGGGCTCGATCTGGGGCTGGACCGGTTCAAGTTCTTCCCCGCCGAAGCCAACGGCGGTATCCCCGCGCTGAAAGCCATCGCCGCACCGTTCGGCATGGCGCGGTTCTGCCCGACCGGGGGCATCACGCAAGCCTCCGCGCCCGAATGGTTGGCGCTCGATGCGGTGCTGTGCTGCGGCGGGTCGTGGCTGGTTGGCGCCGGTACAAATGGGGACCCGCCAGATGTGGCGGCGATTGAGGCGGCCGCGCGGGCGGCGCGTGCCTTGGCCGGATGAGCCTGCTCGCCCAACTCGATGCGCGGCTGAACGAGCTGCACCCGCGCACCGCGGAAACGCCGCTGTTCAACCCGGTGTTTCAGTTGAGCCATGAACTGTCGAGGCGGATCGAAAGCGGCGACTTGTCGCTGAGCGAAGTGTCGAACCTCGTCGCCGAGCTGGAATGCGGCGGACTGCTGGCGCGCGCAGCGCGGCTCGAACGGCTGGTCGCGCCGCTCGCCGCGCGCGAAAACCAAGAGCGGATCGCCGCGATGGGCGCTGCACCCGACTTCGCCGGTTTTGCCGCCAAAGTGCGCAGCCCGCTGCTCCACGTGGTGTTCACCGCGCACCCGACCTTTCTGCTCAGCGCGCGCCAAAGCCAAGCCGTTGCGGCGGCGGCAACGCTTGGTGCGATCGACGCCGCCACCGCCTGTATCGCCCCGCACGAGCGCGACGCGATCACGCTCGATGGCGAACACGCCGCCGCGATGGCTGCGCTCACCCGCGCGCAGGTTGCTCGCGATATCATTAACCGCCAGCTGCTGCGCGAAGCGCGGCGCAAGTGGCCCGATCAGTGGCGCGAGCTCGATCCGCTGCCGCTGCGCTTTGCCTCGTGGGTGGGCTATGACATGGACGGGCGCACCGATATTTCGTGGGCGACCTCGCTGCGCTATCGGCTTGGCGAAAAGGCCGAACGGCTGGGCAGCTATGCCGCACTGCTGGCGCAAACATCGCCCGATCTGGCTGAACGCCTGCGCCGCGCTGGGACATACGCCGCCGCGCTGGCTGCGCGTTTCGCCACCGACTTGTCTGATCCGGCGGCCTTGTCAGACGCCGCCAACACGCTGACCGCGCCGCACCCCGACAAGATGACCAGCCTGGCCAGCGCGATTGCCGAGCTGGCAGCGCAAGCAGCCGATGCTGACGCGGTAACGGCTGAAACTCTGCTGATCGCTGCCGCCGCGATGCGCGCCGACGGGCTGGGGATGGGCTGGATTCATTTCCGCGTGAACAGCTCGCAGCTGCAGAACGCGATCCGCCGCCGGATAGATCCCGCTGGCAAGCTCGATCTGGCGAGCCAGGCCGCGCTGGTGCGGATGCGCGAGTTGCTGGCCGAGGCGCAGCCGCTACGCGCCAATTTCGCCGCACTGGCGATCGAGAACTCGACCGCGGTCCGGCAGTTTCTGGCGATGGTGCAGATCCTGCACCACGTTGACGCTGACAGCCCGATCCGGATGCTGGTGGCCGAATGCGAACAGCCCAGCACCATGCTCGCCGCGCTTTATTTTGCCAAGCTGTTCGGGATTGACGGGCAAGTTGATGTCTCGCCGCTGTT
>JANMCG010000203.1:0-7566 GCA_031361075.1 Novosphingobium sp.
GCGGCCTGCAATTGCTTGCCCCGGCCCGCGGGCCGCGGCGGCTGGGTGTAGACCGCCACCACCGTGTGCCCCGCTTCAATCAGCGCGAGCAGCGCGGGCACCGCAAAGTCCGGGGTTCCCATGAAGACGATGCGCAATTGCGGGTACCTTCTGGCTTTCCTCCCCGGCGGGGAGGGGCTGAGAGTGCGGGGCGGGGGTGGGGCTCAACGCTCGCAATCAAGCGCCGAACCCCCATCCCGACCCTTCCCCAAGCAAGGAAGGGCTTTTCGGTTCATTTCTCTTGCAAAGCCCCCTATCCCCCGCGCGATGGCATCGCAAGAGATCGAAACGTTGACCGCGGCGCTGGCCCGGCTTCCTGGCCTGGGCCCGCGTTCGGCGCGGCGTGCGGTGCTGTGGTTGATCAAACGCCGCGAAACGGCGCTGGGCGAATTGCTCGAAGCGCTTGATGCGGTGCGCGAAGGGCTGGTCGAATGCCGCACCTGCGGCAATGTAGATACCTCGGACCCGTGCGCGATCTGCGCCGATCCGCGCCGCGACGCACGCTCGCTGTGCGTGGTCGAAGATGTCGCGGACTTGTGGGCGCTTGACCGGTCGCGGTTGTTCGCGGGGCTTTACCATGTGCTCGGCGGGCGGCTCTCTGCGCTCGACGGGGTGCGCCCCGAAGATCTGGCCATCGGCAAGCTGATCGAGCGGGTGTCGCAGGGCGGGATCGACGAAGTGGTGCTGGCGATGAATGCCACGCTGGAAGGCCAGACCACCGCGCATTACATTGCCGAGCGGCTGGAAAATTACCCGGTGCGGCTGACCCAGCTGGCGCACGGATTGCCGGTCGGCGGAGAGCTGGATTACCTCGACGAGGGCACTTTGGCGCAAGCTTTGCGGGCGCGGCGTCCAGTGGGTTGAGATTTCTGCGCAGGGCCACTATCTGCCCCACATGGCATTACGTGAAATTCTCGAAGTCCCCGATCCGCGGCTCAAGCAGATCTCGGTTCCGGTCACCAAGTTCGACGCCGAGCTGAAGACGCTGGTCGCTGATATGTTCGAGACGATGTACGCCGCCCCGGGGATTGGGCTGGCGGCGGTGCAAGTCGGCGTGCCGCTGCGGGTGCTGACCATCGACCTGCAGCCCGAAGATGAGGACGCCGCGCCCGAAGAGTGCACCCAGCACGCCGGGCACTCGCATTCGCATCAGCCGCTTAAAAAAGAACCGATGGTGTTCATCAACCCCGAAATCCTTGACCCGTCGGATGATTTTTCGGTTTATTCCGAAGGCTGCCTGTCGGTTCCCGAAATCTACGCCGACGTCGAACGTCCGGCCCGCATCCGCGCGCGCTGGCAGGATCTGGATGGCACGCTGCACGAAGAGAACATCGAAGGGCTGCTGGCGACTTGCCTCCAGCACGAGATGGACCACCTTGAAGGCGTGTTGTTCATCGATCACCTCAGCCGGCTGAAACGGCAGATGGTGCTCAAGAAGCTCGAAAAGCTGCGCAAGGCGGCTTAAAACAGCCCTTCGATCTGACCCTGCTGGTTCAGGTATATCGATTCCGCCGCCGGAATTTTCGGCAGCCCCGGCATCGTCATGATATCGCCGCACACCGCCACGACGAACCCGGCCCCGGCCGCCAGCCGCACTTCGCGCACCGTTACCGCGTGGCCGGTGGGCGCGCCCAACACCGCAGGGTCGGTCGAAAACGAGTACTGGGTTTTGGCCATGCACACCGGCAAATGGCCGTATCCCAGCGCCTCCCAGGCTTGCAATTGGCGGCGCACGGCGGCGGGTAAATGCACCTCGCCCGCGCGGTATATTTCACGCGCGACTGTCTCGATCTTGGCGGCAAGCGGTTGATCGTCGGGGTACAGCAAACGGAACGCTGCCGCGCCCGCATCAGCCGCAGCCACGACGATCTTCGCCAGGTCTTCTGCGCCCGCACCGCCTTGGGCCCAGTGGCGGCAGATCACCGCGCGGGCGCCATAGCTTTCGGCCAGTTCGATCACCGCCGTTAACTCAGCCGCCGTGTCGCTGTGGAAATGGTTGACCGCGACCACCGGGGTCAGTCCGAACTTCTCCAGATTTTCGATATGACGCTGCAAGTTGGCACCGCCTGCTCGCACCGCTGCGACATTTTCCTGCGCGAGATCGCACTTGGCCACTCCGCCATGCATTTTAAGCGCGCGCACTGTCGCCACCAGCACCACAGCGGCGGGGCGCAGATCCGCGCTGCGGCATTTGATATCAAGGAATTTCTCCGCTCCCAGATCGGCGCCGAAACCGGCCTCGGTCACGACATAGTCGGCCAGCCCGAGCGCCGTGCGGGTCGCGATCACAGAGTTGCAGCCGTGCGCGATATTGGCAAACGGGCCGCCGTGGACCAGCGCCGGGCGATGTTCCAGCGTCTGGATCAGATTGGGCAGCACCGCGTCCTTCAGCAGCACTGCCATTGCCCCGTCGGCGTTCAGATCGCGCGCATAAACCGGGGTCTTGTCGCGCCGGTATGCTACCACGATTGACCCCAACCGGGTCTGCAGATCGGCCAGATCGCTGGCCAGGCACAGGATTGCCATGACCTCGGAGGCAACGGTAATGTCGAACCCGCTCTCGCGCGGGAAGCCGTTATTGACTCCGCCCAGCGGGCCGACGATCTGCCGCAGCGCTCGGTCGTTCATGTCGAGCACGCGCTGCCACACCACCCGGCGCAGATCGATGGCCAGCGCGTTGCCCCAATACACATGATTGTCGAGCAACGCCGCGAGCAGATTGTGTGCCGCGGTGATCGCGTGAAAATCGCCGGTAAAATGCAGGTTAATCTCGTCCATCGGGACCACTTGCGCATAGCCGCCGCCCGCCGCGCCGCCTTTGGTGCCAAAACACGGCCCCAGGCTCGGCTCGCGCAGGCACAGCATTGCGCGCTTGCCGATCCGGTGCAGTGCATCGGACAGCCCGACCGAGGTGGTGGTCTTGCCTTCGCCAGCCGGGGTTGGGCTGATCGCGGTGACCAGGATCAGCTTGCCGCGCTGCGTTGCGGCAGGCAGCAGCGCGGAATCGAGCTTGGCTTTGGAGCGGCCGTAAGCGATCACTGCTTCCGCCGGAATTCCCGCCGCATCGGCGACTTCGGCGATCGGCAACAGCGCAGCGGCGCGGGCAATTTCGATATCGCTTGGCATGGTGGCCCCCATTGAATTGTCCGGGCTTTCGTCTTGTTTGCAGATCAGCGCAATCTGATTTCGCGCAGCTGTGGGATGATTGCCGGGCCGCCTTGTGTGCATCCGCGCGCTGGGCTAGGTTCGTGGTTCGTTCCATATCGGGTGCCAGGGTATTCGGCCAGATTGGACAGCCAGACACGACAGCCAGATTGGACAGGCCGCAATGACCCTTACTTCGCTTGTGCTGCTTTTGGCCGCGCTGCTGATCGGTGGCGCGCTCGGCTGGTTCACCGGATCGCGTCCGGCGGCTGATTTGCGCGCCCGCCTGCTTGCAAGCGAGGGGGAGGGCAAAGACCGCGAGGATAAGTTCCGTAAGTCGATTGCCGAACTTGGCGCGGCGCAGATCGAACTGGCCACACACAAAGCCAATGCGGCCAGCTTTGACGAACAGAAGTCTGGACTGCTCACCGCGCAGGAAAGCCTCAAGCGTGAGTTTGAAGCGGCCGGCGCAAAGATCCTGACGCAGGCGCAAGAGGCATTGATGAACCGCGCCGACGCGCGGTTTGCTCAGTCCGAGGAAAAGAGCGCCGAGCGACTCAAGGCTCTGCTCGCACCGGTCGATCAACGACTTAAATCTTACGAGGAGCAGGTTACCACGCTCGAAAAGCAGCGGGTTGAGGGGTTCAGCCAGCTCGCCGGGGTGATCGAAGAAGTGCGCAAGGGCCAGGAAGAGGTCAAGCGTGAGGCGGCGCGGCTGGGCAATTCGCTGACCAATGCTCCCAAAGCAAGGGGCCGCTGGGGTGAACGCGCGCTGCAGAATGTGCTCGAACAATGCGGGCTGTCGCAGCACACCGATTTCAATCTCGAACATTCGCTCGACACCGAGGAAGGGCGCTTGCGGCCCGATGCGATCGTGCGAATTCCGGGGCAGAAGATGCTGGTCATCGACGCCAAGGTTTCGCTCAATGCCTATCAAGCGGCGTATGAAGCCAATGACGATGCCGAGCGCAAACGGCACCTGGATTTGCACGCGCGCTCGATGCGCGGCCATGTCCAGACGCTGGGAACCAAGTCGTATCAAAGCCAGTTCGATGAAGCGCCCGACTATGTGGTGATGTTCGTGCCGGGTGAACATTTCGTCGCCGCGGCGCTCGAAAACGATCCTGAACTGTGGGATTTTGCGTTTCATAACAAGGTTTTGCTTGCCACTCCCACTAATCTGGTGGCGATTGCCCGGACTGTGGCGATGGTCTGGCAGCAAGACCAGCTGGCGCGCGAGGCGATCGAGATCGGCAAGGCCGGGGCCGAATTGTACGACCGGCTGGCGGTCGCTGCCGATCACCTCAAGGGTGTGGGCGCAGGGCTTGACCGGGCGGTGCGCAAGTACAACGAGTTCGTCGGCAGCTTTGAACGCAACGTGCTGACCTCGGGCCGCCGGCTCAAGGACAAGGGTATCGCCATCGGCAAACGCGAGATCGAAGAAGTGCCCGTGCTCGACAGCCTCCCGCGGCATGCTGGCGGCGAGGATACGGCGCTGTTATCGCAAGGCAGCGGCGATGCGGGCGCATAGTGTGCTGGTGATTTGATCGCGTGATCCGTTCGGGCCGAGCTGAACCGAAACACCAGCGCGCGGCACCGCGGCTTCGCGCGATCCGAACGCGTCTGGTTGAAAATCGGGTGGCGCTGCCGTTTCCCCACCCGCTTGGCCGAACAGCGCGCGGTCAGCCCAGCACAGCCAGCGCCTCGTAAGCAAGAACCGCCGCCGCGACCGCCGCGTTCAAACTGTCAGCGCGGCCTTTCATCGGCATGGTGACGCGCAGATCGCAGGCCAGTTCGTAGTCCTCGGGCAGCCCGCGTGATTCGTTGCCAACCAGCAGGAAGCACGGCGCCGCATAGGCAGCGCCGCGATAGGGAACCGCATCGCGCAGGCTGGCTGCGACCAGTTGCCCCCCTGCAACATTGTCGCCAGCGCGCAGCCACGGCAGGAATTCGTCCCAGCGGGCCTGCACGATGGCTTGCGTAAACACTGCGCCCATGCTCGCGCGGACCGCCTCGACCGAGAACGGATCGGCGCAATCGTCGAGCAGGATCAGTCCGCCCGCGCCAACCGCATCGCCGGTCCGCAGCATGGTGCCAAGGTTGCCCGGATCGCGCAGCGCCTGCGCCACCAGCCAAATCTTGGCAGCGCTGCGATCGAGACCCGCCAGCGCGGTATCGAATTCGGCGTAAACCCCGGCGACTGCCTGCGGATTGTCTTTGCCGGTCACCTTGCTGAGCAGATCCGCGCTCATCTCGAGCACTTCGCCGCCGGCCGCGAGCACTTCGGCCTCGAGCGCGTCCAGCAGCGGATGAAATTCGCGAGTGCTCGCCATCACCAGCACTTCGGGCAGGTGCCCGCACGCGCGCGCATCGGTCAGCAGCCGCAAACCTTCGGCAAGGAACTTGCCCGCGAGCTTGCGGTGTTTCTTCTCGCGCAGGCTGCGCAGGAACTTGATGGCGGGGTTGGAATATCCAGTGATCAGGCGGCGCTGCGACATATCAGTCTTCGCCGAAGCCATCCTTGACCAGTCCGACCAGTTTGAGCAGCGCCAGGTCCGCCCCGTCGCCCGCCACCACGATGTCGATCGAATCGCCTTTGGCCGCGCCCAGCATCATCAATCCCAGGATTGACGCGCCCTCGGCGTCGTTGCCGTCTTTTTCGACCCGCACGTGCAACCCGTCGCCCAGTTTGGCCACTGCATTGACGAATTTGGCGCTGGCGCGCGCGTGCAGACCGCGGGTGTTGACGATCTCGACAGTATCGCGGTGCTCGCTCATTCAGCCCCCAAATGCTTGCGTGTCAGGCGTCCTGCCCCAAAAACTCGGACGCGATGGTAATGTAACTGCGCCCGGCGTCGCGCGCGGCGACCACCGCCTTGTCAAGCGGCATACAGCAGCGCGCCTTGGCCAGCCGGATCAGCATCGGCAGATTGATCCCGGCGATGACCTCGACCGTGCCCCTGCTCAGCATCGAAATCGCCAGATTTGACGGGGTCCCGCCAAACAGATCGGTCAGGATGATCACGCCCGAGCCGCTGTCGACCGCTTTGACCGCGCTGCTGATGTCGGCGCGGCGCTTTTCCATATTGTCTTCGGGGCCGATGCTGATCGCCGCGATCGCCTCTTGCTTGCCGACCACATGCGTCATCGCCGCGACGAATTCGTCGGCCAGCTTGCCGTGGGTAACCAGGATCAGACCGATCATGTCCGGGTAAAGCTCCATTGCCGCGGGCCGGCGACTCGTGCCCGGCGGTGGCGCAGGGCCTTGACGATTGCACGGGGCGTGGTCAAATCTTTTCCGGCCATCGCGTCAGCTTCGGCCGATCGCGAGTTCGGGATTGCCCTCGACCAGATCGGCCGCGCGGGCCGACAGATTTCGGTGCAGCACGCTGGGCTTGTAACCGGCTTCGCTTAGCGCTGCGGCCATCTGCTCGGCAGTGAACACCGAGCGGTGCCGCCCGCCGGTGCAGCCGAAGGCAATGTTGACGTAAGCTTTGCCTTGCGCCTGATAGCGCGGCAGCAGCAGCAGGATAAGATCACGAATCCGTGCGAAAGCTTCGTGCCACGCCGGATCTTTGCGGACATGTTCGGCCACTGCCGCGTCCTGCCCGGTTTGCGGGCGCAGCACCGGGTCCCAGTGCGGATTATCGAGAAACCGCATATCGAACACCAGATCGGCAATCGGCGGCATCCCGCGCGCGAACCCGAAACTGCTGACCGACACGGTCATTGCGGGCGCGCCGCTGTCTCCAAACCGCTCGCGCATGGTCTGCTGCAGATCATTGCTGGTGAACTGGGTGGTCGAGATGACCAGATCGGCCCAGCGTCGCAGCGGCTCCATCAGCTCGCGTTCGGCGGCAATCCCGCTCGCGGCGGGCAAATCCTGCGCCAGTGGATGGCGGCGGCGGGTTTCGTTATAGCGGCGCTCAAGCTCGGTTCCGGCGCAATCGAGGAACAGCGTGGTAATCTCCAGATCACTGCGCCCGGCGAGCTGTTTGACCAGTGCAATAACCTTGTTGGGATCAAAGCCCCGCGTGCGCGAATCGAACCCGATGGCGAGCGGCATTTCGCTTGCCGGGGCATCCGCGCTGTCAATCAGCCGGCCGAGCAGCCGGACCGGAAAGTTGTCGATCACTTCCCAGCCCAGATCTTCCAGCACTTTCAGCGCGGTGGTCTTGCCCGCGCCCAGCAGCCCGGTGACGAGCAGCAAGCGCTGGCGCGCAGGAGCAGGGGCGATGCTGAGAGACTCGGTCATTGCAGTGCAACATAACTGACTGTGGATGCACCCAATGTGAAGGGCAAGCACGCGGCTGTCCCCCGGCAGGACGGTTTTTTCACCGCGCGCCGTAATGTTCGAGTGCGAGTTCGGCCTTGTGCGCAGGT
>JANMCG010000219.1:0-19155 GCA_031361075.1 Novosphingobium sp.
GGGCACCCGCATCGACCAATCCTGCGCCATCCGGACCAGCGCGAAGTAGATCGCGCTATCGCCATGCGGGTGATAATTGCCCATCACATCGCCGACGATTTTGGCGCATTTGCGGTACGGCTTGCCCGCAACCATGCCGCCTTCCTGTGCCGCAAACAGAATCCGGCGATGGACCGGCTTGAGCCCATCGCGAACATCAGGCAGCGCGCGCGCAACGATCACGCTCATCGCGTAATCGAGGTAGCTGCTTTTCATTTCATCGACGATATCGATACGCGGATAGTCGCCCGGGACGCCACCCGATTGAGGGTCGGGCTCAGGAAGCGCATCGGGGATTTCGGGTTCGTCGCTCACGCGCTCTGGTTCGTTTCATGCTGGTTGGATTTGGGTCGCTAAGGCTCTAGGTCATACCACGCTCGGATGCCACTGAAAGCGGCTCCAGCGCGCCGGTTTTCCACACATTGAACGCCTAAACTGAACGGCTGGTCGCGGCGCTATTCAAATACAGTTCACGCGGCTGCACCTAGTTCGCTGGCCTGTTGCCAACCGGGCGCGCCCGCGCCTATGTCTTTGTGATGGAATTCGGCTTGCCGCAAAGGGTATAGGGCCCGGCGCAGGTAGCCTGCCAAGGAGAGAGTTTCGATGATCCGAGCCAAGTTTTTCGCGCACACTGCGCTGGGTCTGGCGCTGGCGCTGGGTGTCACTGCCACCAGCGCGACGCAGGTTATGGCAAAGGCCAAAGAGGAAAAACCGAAGGAAACCAAGCTTTCACCGTCGAAAGCCTATATCCCGGTGTATATCGCCAGCAAGGCCGCGCTCGACGCGGCGGTGAAGCGGCCTGACGTGATCGCCGCGCGCAAGGTGGTTACCGACGCGCAGACCGCGGCCGACGCCGCGCGCACCAAGAAAGCGCAAGCCGATGCACAAGTGCGCACAACCGCTGCAGTAACTGCGCTAGGCGGTTTGCTAACCGCCGAGAAGGCGCAGATGGAAATCGCGGTAACCACGGGTACCACGCTTGATGACAAGGAACTCAGCGGCCAGTTGCTGTACAGTCTGGGCGATCTGGCATTCGATCTGGGTCTGCAACGCCGTGGGCTGCAGATGCGGATCGATAGCGGCAAAAACCCCGCTACTTTGATGCCGGTGCTCTATGCCAAGGTCGCCAGCTTGTCGTACGATCTGAAAGACTACGCTGCCGCCCGTGCGGGCAGTCAAAAGGCGATCGAACTTGGTTACACTGGCACTGACGCAGGGATAAACATCGCGCAGAGCTACATTAAAGAGGGCCAACCCGCCGCCGGGCTGAAAGTGCTGCACGATCTGACCGTCAAGGGCGGGGCTAGCGCGCCTGAAAACTGGTTCAATTATGGCGTTGCGCAGGCCTACACCGCCAAACTGCCGGGCGAAGCATCGTATTTCGGCAGCGAGTTAGTCAGCCGCTTCCCGACCGTGCCGAACTGGACGCTGGCGATCGTGGTGGTACGCGACCTCAACCAGTATCAGGGGCTCGATCAGATCGATTTGCTCAGGCTGATGGAACGCACCCGCAGCTATTCCGAAAGCCGTGACTACGTCGATTATGTGCAAGCCCTAAGCAAGCGCGGGATGCCGGGTGAAGCGCTCAAGATCATCGACGAGGGGGTCGCCGCCAAAATGTTGATGGCGAATGACCAGTTTGTGATCGACGCGAAGAGAGAGTCGGTCACGCGGGTCGCTTCGGACAAGGCATCGCTGGCGGCGCAAGAACGCGACGCGCGCGGACCCAGGGCGACTGCTGCTGCGGTCAGCGCGGCCGCGGATACCTTCCTGAGTTACGATCAACCGGCCAAGGCGGAGGAACTGTACACGCTCGCGCTGGCCAAGCCGGGGGTCGATCCAACCAAGATCTACCTGCGGCTGGGCATCGCCCAAGCCGATCAAGCCAAATATGCCGAAGCGCAGGCCAACTTCGCCAAGGTAACCGATGCCCGCGCGCCGATCGCACAATTGTGGTCAGCTTACGCCCGGTCGAAATCTGCCGGAAAATAGGCTGGCGGAAAACAGGCTGGCGGAAACGAGCCTGTTTGACCAAATAATATCGGTAAGGGCGGCGGGCAACTGCCGCCCTTGTCGTATCCCGCTATACTGCGGCGAATTGCCCGCTGGGTTCGTCAAGCACGTGCAGCAACCCATCCGAAATTGCAAAGAACGCGCCAGTGAGGCGCAATTCGCCGCTGCGCTCTTTCTGCCGGACGCATGGAAACGTGCGCAAGTTAGCCAGGCTGACCTTGACCCCGGCGTGTTCCATTGCGCGTTCGGCGGCAGCACCCTCGCTGCCAAAATCGTGTACCACTCGTTCGCGCGCATCGTCGAGCAGCGCGATCCAGTCGGCAATAAAGCCGCCTTCACCTGGCTCGGTGCCATACATTTCGCGGGTTAGCGCGGCTTTACAGCCCCCGCATTTGCCGTGGCCCATCACGACTATTTCCTTGACCTTGAGGAACTGCACCGCGAATTCCAGCGCCGCCGAAACGCCATGATGGCCCGGCGCGATCTCGAACGGCGGGACCATCGCGGCAACGTTACGCACCACAAACACCTCGCCTGGATCGACATCGAAGATCTGCGCGGGATCCACCCGGCTGTCAGAACAGGCAATAATCATCACGTCGGGCTGCTGACCTTCGCGCAAGGCGGCCCACCGCTCACGGTTGGAAGCCCAGCCATTTTCGCGGAACCGTTGGTAGCCGGTCAGCAAGCGGGCAAGTCCGCCAGTTGAGGTGGCCGAATCGAAGGCCGGGTCAAAGACCGGGTCAGTGGTTGAATCAGTAGTCATGGCGCGGCTTGTGCCTTCCGATTTTCACACTGGCAACCCTTGACCCTTGCGCCTATCTGGAGCGCATGAACGACCTAGCTTCTGCGCCAATCGCCTTACGCCAACGCAAGCCTGACTGGATCCGGGTCAAAGCGCCGACCAGCAAAGGCTATGGCGAAACCCGGCAGCTGATGCGCGATCTGGGCCTGAATACCGTTTGCGAGGAAGCGGCCTGCCCCAACATCGGCGAATGCTGGACCAAAAAGCACGCTACCGTGATGATCCTGGGCGATGTCTGCACCCGTGCCTGCGCGTTCTGCAACGTCAAAACAGGGATGCCGCGCAGCGTCGATCCGCTTGAACCCGAGCACGTGGCAATTGCCGCCGCCAAGCTGGGGCTTGAGCATATCGTGGTCACGTCGGTTGACCGCGACGATCTGCCCGATGGCGGTGCTGGGCAATTCGTCAAGGTGATCGAGGCGCTGCGCCGCAATACGCCAAACACGACGATCGAAATCCTCACTCCAGATTTCCGCGGCAAAATGCGCGGCGCGGTCGAGGCTATCGTCGCTGCCGGGCCCGACGTTTATAATCACAACCTTGAAACCGTGCCGCGGCTATATCCGACGATCCGGCCCGGAGCGCGCTATTACGCGTCGCTGCGGCTGCTTGAAGAGGTCAAGGTTCACAATCCGCTGATCTTCACCAAATCGGGCGTGATGCTTGGCCTGGGCGAAGCGCGGCTCGAAATTCATCAGGTGATGGATGATATGCGCTCGGTCGAAATCGATTTCCTGACCATGGGGCAATATCTGCAGCCTACCCCAAAGCACACCAAGGTGATCGAATTCGTCACCCCCAAAGCGTTCGACGCCTATGGTGCAGTTGCCCGTGCCAAGGGCTTCCTGCAAGTTGCCGCCAGCCCACTGACCCGCTCAAGCTACCACGCCGGCGATGATTTCCGTGCGATGCGCACCGCGCGTGCGGCGCAGCTGGCCAAGGCAGCGCAGCGCGCCTGATGCCGGGGATAAGCGAAACGCGGCAACTGCCGTTTTCCGCCGAGCAGATGTTCGATATGGTCGCCGATGTGGCTCGCTATCCTGAGTTCCTTCCGTGGGTGGTTGGCACCCGGGTACGGTCGGACGATGGCCATGAAATGATCGCCGACATGCTGGTCGGTTTCAATGCCTTGCGGGAAAAGTTCACCTCGCGGGTCGAGAAGCAGCGTCCGGCGCAGATTGCCGTGCAATATATCGACGGCCCGCTGCGCGATCTTGACAACACCTGGAAATTCCGCCCGACCGCTAGTGGCTGCGAGATCGACTTCGCGGTCAGCTTTACCTTTCGCAACGCGATGTTCGAAGCCCTGGCAGGGCAGTATTTTGACCGCGCCTTTCGCAAGATGGTGTCCGCCTTCGAAGCGCGCGCGCATCAGCTTTACGGCAGCAACAGTTCAAGCGCGACCAGCGCTGCCTGATGCCGCACCTCGCTGCGGGTGGCGACGTCGAACCAACGTTCTTCAGCCAGAATTTCGTCACTGCCACGCAGCGCGCGGGCGAACACAACCGTACCGACCGGCTTTTGGTCAGTGCCGCCATCGGGCCCGGCAATCCCGCTGATCGAAACGGTCACATCGGCATGGCTGTGCTTCAACGCGCCTTGCGCCATCGCCCAGGCGCAGGCGATCGAAACCGCGCCAAAGGCTTCGATGATGTCGTTCGATACCCCGAGTGATTCATGCTTGGCCTCGTTCGAATACGTCACGAACCCGCGGTCAAGCACCGCCGATGACCCGGCTATCTCGGTGATTGCCGCCGCTACCAGTCCGCCGGTGCAGCTTTCGGCCAGCGCCACCGTTCGGCCGGCTGCACGGTTTTCAGCCACCACCCGGGCGGAAAGGGTCAGGATATCATCGGGGAACATGTGCGCCAGGGCCGGTCAAGCGGCGCAAATCGGCATTTGTTTATCGTCGCGGCCGAATATGATCAGCGCTTGCGTAAACAAATCGACGAAATTGTTCGCTGGCAGTGGTTCAAGCGTGGCAAACACCCGGTCGATATCCGGACAATCCTTGGGCTTGATCGATGTCGCCAGTTCTTTCGAGACGGTTTCATCGATAATCGGCTGCATCGCGCTTTCGGGCATGGCCAGCATCACGGCGGTGGTAGAAGCGTCCCCGGCGTCAGAGAACTTCGTAAAAGCCTGACGCGCCAACGGAAAGACCGCGGTTCGGCCGCCCTGCAATTCGCTGGCAAGCTGCGCGCCGCGCGTCAACAGCGATGATTGCGCGGGCAAGGCGGCCTTGCACCGGTCAAGCACGGTCGTCATCGCGGCGGGCAAAACGTACGCAATCAAACCTCGCAATTCGGCTTGCGACATGCATGGCTTGGCGACCGGTGCCGCCAGAAGCTGTGTGGTCGAGACCAGCGCCAGGATGGCGGCAATTCGAAATGCGGGGCGGGTCATCGGCAGTTCCTTGATCAAATCGGCGCGTCACACTTGCCGTGATCCGCGCCGCAAAGCTAGCCCCCGCTGCGTCAGTTCAGCAGCAAAGTTGCCACGGCCTGAGCGGCAATCCCTTCGCCGCGCCCGGTAAAGCCAAGCCGTTCGGTGGTGGTGGCCTTGACGCTCACCGCGGAAAGATCCGCGCTGAGTATTTGTGCCAGACGCCCGCGCATGGTTTCGCGGTGCGGGCCAATCTTGGGCGCTTCGCAGATGATCGTCAGATCAACATTGCCGATCCGGTACCCAGCCGCTTGCGCCAGCTTGACCGCGTGAGTGAGAAACCGGTCCGAACTGGCACCGCGCCACTGTTGATCGCTTGGCGGGAAATGGCTGCCGATATCGCCCGCGCCCATTGCGCCAAGGATAGCATCGACCAGCGCGTGAATTGCTACATCGGCATCGCTGTGCCCGGCCAGTCCGCGCGGTGCATCGAGTTTTACCCCGCACAGCCACAGCTCTTCGCCATCAGCCAGCCGGTGGACATCATACCCGGTGCCGACCCGCACAGGCAGCAGCGCGACGGCAAAATCGGCCAGGTAAGTCAACTTATGCAAGGCTTCGTCCCCTTCGACCAACGTCACTGCCAAGCCCGCCGCCTGCGCTACCTGTGCATCGTCGCCAGCAGTGCTTGCGCCAGCCCAGCCGCGATGCGCCGCAAGGATTGCGGCATAATCGAATGCCTGCGGGGTCTGCACCCGGCGCAGCGTTTCGCGCGGGGCCGGCGCGCCCATTTCGCTGCCCGCGGCGTGCGCCAGGCTATCGATCACCGGCAGCACCGGGATCGCAGCCGGACCAAGATCGAGCGCACCCGCGAGCCGGTCCAGTACTGCCCCCGGCACCACCGGGCGCGCGGCATCGTGGATTAACACCCGGTCGGGTGAGTCATCCGCCAGCGCCTCAAGCGCGAGCCGCACCGAAGCTTGCCGGGTCGCTCCGCCAACGATCTGCCGCACGCCGGGGATGCCTTGCAAGGCAGCGGCGGCGATGTGTTCGGCTCCAGCGGGGATTGCCACCACGATCGGGCGGATCCCGGCCGCGGCCAAGGCCAGCGCGGAATGCCGCACCACCGGCTGGCCGCGCCACGCCGCAAATTGCTTGGGCAGCGGGTGGCCAGCGCGCAATCCTTGCCCGGCTGCGACGATCACGGCGGCAGTGCTGGGATTAAAGGTTTGATCGGTCATGCCTGCTGCCGGTAAATGCTTGCCGCCGCCAGGGCAATTGCCTATGTGCTGCCCAAATTTTAGGCAGAGACGCATGAGCACGCTTCCCACTCCTCCGCAGATCGCTCCGATTGACATCGGGCCGGTGCGGATCGACTGCCCGGTGATCCTCGCCCCGATGACCGGGGTGACCGATCTGCCGTTTCGCCGGCTGGTCCGCCGGTTCGGTTCGGGGCTTAATGTCACCGAGATGATCGCCAGCCCGGCGGCAATCCGCGAAACCCGCCAATCGCTCCAAAAGTCCGAATGGGACCCGAGCGAAGAGCCAGTGTCGATGCAGCTTGTTGGTTGCGATCCGGTGCAAATGGGCGAAGCCGCCAAGCTCCAGCAGGATCGCGGCGCCGCGATCATCGATATTAACATGGGCTGCCCGGTCAAGAAAGTGGTCAATGGCGATGCGGGGTCGGCCTTGATGCGAGATCTTCCGCTGGCCACCGCGCTGATCAAAGCGACGGTCGAGGCGGTCGACGTGCCGGTGACGGTCAAGATGCGGATGGGCTGGTGCCATGATAGCCTCAACGCCCCAGAACTGGCGCATATCGCCGAAGATCTTGGCGCGAAGATGGTTTCGGTGCACGGCCGCACCCGCAACCAGATGTACCGCGGCGATGCTGACTGGGCATTCGTCCGCGCGGTCAAGGACGCGGTTGCCATACCAGTGATTGTCAACGGCGATATCTGCACGATCGAGGACGCGGCGCGCGCGCTCGAGCAATCGGGCGCGGATGGGGTGATGATCGGGCGCGGCGCTTACGGGCGGCCGTGGTTCCTGGCCCAAGTGATGCACTGGCTCAAGACCGGCGAAGAGTTGCCCGATCCCGATACTGACACGCTGTTTGCCGTGCTGCTCGAACATTATGCCGCAATGCAGGAGCTGTACGGCCGGGTCACCGGGGTCAATATGGCACGCAAGCATCTGGCCTGGTACACGCGCGGCCTGCCCGGATCGGCCGCATTCCGAAATCAAGTGAACTTTATCGACGATCCAGCTGAAGTGGTTCGGCAATTGCATACTTTTTTTGGCCCATTTCTAAGCCGCGAAGCTGCCTGATGCCCGATGCGCCGCGCCAGCTGGCCAGCTTGACGCACGCGGTGCTGCTGCTCGCGCCAGGGCAGCGCGTCGCTGCGGCTAACCCGGCTGCCGAGCAATTGCTGGGACAAAGCTTCCGGCGGCTGTCAGGCCGGACAATTGGTGAGCATTTGCGCTTTGACGAACCGTTGCTGGCGGCGCGGATTGCCGAAACCGACGCGCAGCTGTCTGCCCGCGCGACCGGGGTGCAAGTACTGGGGCAGGGCCAGGAACAAGGGATGCGGCGGATCGATGTGACGGTCGGCCCGGTGATCGATCAGCCCGGCTGGCAAGTGCTGACGCTGCACGATGTGCGCGGCGCCGAAGCGATGCGCGAAACGCGCGGGTCTGGCGATGACAGCGTGCTGCGCGCGCCCGAAGTCCTCGCGCACGAGATTAAAAACCCGCTCGCGGGCATTCGCGGTGCGGCGCAATTGCTTGCACGCAAACTGGGCGGCACCGATCTGGCGCTGACCACGCTGATAACTGACGAGGTTGACCGGATCGCCAAACTGATCGACCAGATGCAGACGCTGTCGCGCCGCACCGCAACCGATTTGCAACCCTGCAACCTGCACGAAGCCGTCCGGCGCGCTTGCGCGGTGATCGAGGCGGGCGGCAAATCGCCGGTCATCGCCGAGGAGTTCGATCCTTCGTTGCCGCCGGTACTCGGTAATGTCGATGCGCTGGTGCAGGTGCTGATCAATCTGTTCGCCAATGCCGCCGAAGCGGTTAGTCAGACCGAGCGACCAGCCATCGTCGTGCGCACCCGCTTTGCCAGCGGGCTACAATTGCACCGCGTGTCTGATGGCAGTGCAGTGCGGTTGCCGATCGAACTTCGGGTCAGCGACAATGGCCCGGGCATCGACGAAGCGCTGCGCGATCACATCTTCGAACCGTTCGTGTCATCGAAGAAAAGCGGGCAGGGTCTGGGTCTTGCACTTGTCCGCCGGCTGGTCGCCGACATGAACGGACGCGTCACTTATGAACGCGATGAGCGCGCCGGGTGGACGCACTTCCGCATCCAGTTGCCGATTGCCGATCAGCGCCGCCGGCTCTTGCATGAGGCTGCGGCGTGAACGTACTGCTGGTTGAGGACGACGCCTCGATTGCGCTGGTGATTACCGCCGCGCTCGAGGCCGAACAGTTCACCGTGACTGGCTGCGATTCGGTCGCTGAGCGCGATCGGCTGCTGCGTGAAAACAGCTACGCCGCGTTGGTCACCGATGTGATGCTGACTGACGGCGACGGGATCGAGACGCTCGGAGCGGTCCGCGACAGTGCGCCGGCGATGCCGATCATCATCCTCTCGGCGCAGAACACGCTCGATACCGCAGTCCGCGCGAGCGATACCGGTGCATTCGAATATTTTCCAAAGCCGTTCGACTTGGACGAACTGGTCCGGACCGTTCGGGCTGCCGTCGGCAATGCTGCCGCGCGAAGCGATGACGCGGCCGAAATTCCGCCTGCGGGGCTGCCACTTGTGGGCCGATCGGCAGCAATGCAGGCGGTGTACCGGATGATTACCCGGGTGCTGCGCAACGATCTGACCGTGCTGGTACTTGGCGAAAGCGGCACCGGCAAAGAGTTGGTAGCCGAGGCTATTCACCAATTGGGCCACCGCAAGCAAGGGCCGTTCGTTGCGGTCAACACCGCTGCAATCCCGGCCGAACTGATCGAAAGCGAACTGTTCGGGCATGAGAAGGGCGCCTTCACCGGCGCGGTTGCGCGGCACGAAGGAAAATTTGAACAGGCGCAAGGCGGCACACTGTTCCTCGACGAGATCGGCGACATGCCGATCGATGCGCAGACGCGGTTGCTGCGCGCGCTTCAATCGAGCCGGATCCGCCGCGTGGGCGGGCGCGAGGAGATCGCAGTCGACGTGCGGATCGTCGCGGCGACTAACCGCGATCTTGCGCCGCTGATTGCGGCGGGAGCATTTCGCGAAGACCTGTTTTACCGGCTTAACGTGGTGCCGATCACCCTGCCGCCGCTGCGCGAACGGCCCGACGATGTGCCCGCATTGGCACGGCATTTTCTTCAACTGGCCGCGCTCGACGGATTACCGCGCCGTCAGCTGAGCGAACCGGCGGCTGCAGTGCTGGTCCGCCAGCCATGGCGCGGAAACGTTCGCGAATTGCGCAATTTCATCTTCCGATTGGCGCTTCTGTCACGTGAAGACACGATCAGCAGCGAGGCATTGGTGTCGCTGCTGGGCGAAGCTATGGCTTCGGCGCAATCGAACGACCCTGCCAGCCTGAGCGATGCGGTTGAACAGTGGCTGCGCGCCAATCCGCTGGCACCCGGCAATGTATACGATGCTGCACTGGCGGCGTTTGAGCGGCCACTGTTCGAAGCAGTGCTGCGCCAGACCGGGGGCAATCAGCTTCGCGCGGCGCAGCATCTGGGGATCAATCGCAATACGCTGCGCAAGCGGCTGACCGAACTGGCAATCGATCCTGCGCTGCTTCAACGTTAAAGCGTTTGACGCGCACGGTGAAACGTCTTGCAAATATGCAACACTAGTGTTGTAATCACGCAACGATGGTGGAAGCAAACGTCCCCGCACGCAACCGGGCTTGGCCCCGGCTCTGGCGCCGCATTCAAGTCGCGGTGCGGCGTTCCAACCTGTTCCCGATCCTTGAAATCAGCGCGGTAATCGCTTTTGTCGTGATGACCGGAGTGACGTGGTTTGCAGTCACCGCGCAAACCGGACGCGGCCAGATGCTGCCGACAGATCTGACTTCAGCCTTGCTGGTCGGGACTTTGGTTCCGGCAATGGCAATCCTGGTGCTGCTCGGGCGGCGGATCGCCTTGCAGCGCGCAGCCGAGGATGTCGGGCGCAGCGGCCAATTGCACGTCCGGCTGGTATTCCTGTTCTCGCTGATCGCGGCGGTGCCAACGCTGCTGGTGGTGATCTTTGCTTCGTTTCTGTTCCAGTCGGGGGTCGAGTTCTGGTTTTCCGACAAATCGCGCGGCTTGCTGGAAAATGCCAACCAGCTGGCGCGCGGTTATTACGAGCAGACCCAGAAAGATATGGAGTATGAAACGCTGGCGATGGCCGCTGATCTGGGCGATTTTCTGAGCCAGGAAACGATCGCCAGCCCGGCTTTTCCCGAATATTATTCGTATCAGGTGCATCATCGCAAACTCGATGAATCAACCATTCTGCAAAAGGGCGCCGACGGCGTGCTGCGCCGTCCCGCGATTGCCAGCGGGCCGATGTCACTCAGCGAAAACGTCTCGGGAGAGGTGCTGCGCCAGCTTGATCGAGGCGAGCGGATTGTCGTCAGTTCGACCGCCAATTCGATCCAGGCAGTCACCCCGATTGATCGGCGCGCGGGGATCTATCTCTACACAGAGCGGCGCTCCGACCTGCTGTCAGCCGGGCACGCGCAGAACATTGTGCGGGCCTATGACGAGCTGACCCAGCGCACCCGCATCCAGCAATTGCGCTTCAACGTCGCGCTCTTTGTTGCCAGTCTGGCGCTGGTCGGGCTGTCGGTGTGGTTCGCATTGCGGTTCGCTGATCGGCAGGTCAAACCACTTTACGATCTGGTCGATGCCGCGCGGCAGGTAGGCGCAGGCAACTTCACCATGCGGGTCGAAGGGCGGACCGGGGCCGATGAAGTCGGGCTGCTAAATCGCGCATTCAACCGCATGACCCAGCAGCTTGAGAAACAGAACCACGCGCTGGTTGGTGCAAACCAGCAGCTTGATGAGCGCCGAGCATTCACCGAAGCCGTGCTCGAATCGGTCACCGCAGGAATTATCAGCACCAATGCGCGAGGCGAAATACAGCTGATCAACAGTTCGGCGAACAAGCTGCTGCTTGACCGCGCTGCGCCGCCGCCGATCGGAACGCGGCTGGCAGCGATTGCGCCGCAGATTGCCAGTCTGGCTGAAAGCGGGACCGACGGCGGAATCGTGCAGTATTCGAAAGGTAACGAATTGCTGACCCTGGCGGTCAAATCGACCCGATCGGTGGCTGGCGACGTAATCACGTTCGAAGACATCACCCGCCAACTGATCGATCAGCGTCAAGCCGCGTGGTCCGATGTGGCGCAACGTATCGCGCATGAGATCAAAAATCCGCTGACGCCGATTCAGCTGGCTGCCGAACGGCTCAAGCGGCGCTATCGCAAGCAGCTGACCACCGATGGCGATCTGTTTGAGGAACTGACCGCGACGATCATTCGTCAAGTCGGTGAACTGCGCCGGATGGTTGACGAATTCTCATCGTTCGCGCGGATGCCCAAGCCGGTGTTTCGCGGTGAAGACCCTGTCGATCTGGCCCGGCAGGCGCTGTTTCTGCAGGAAGTTGCGCACCCGGAGATCAACTTTGCTTTGACGGCCGACAGCGATCTGGGAATTGTTGCGTGTGACCGTCACCAGTTTGGCCAAGCCATGACCAACGTGCTGAAAAACGCTACCGAAGCGGTCGAGGCGCGGCACCGGCTGGAGGACGAAACCTGGCGCGGTCGGATCGCTGTGACGCTTACCGGCAGCGCCGAGGACGTGCTGGTGACAATCGCCGACAACGGTATCGGTTTGCCGCAAGACCGCGAGCGGATTGTCGAGCCTTACGTGACAACGCGTGAAAAGGGCACCGGGCTGGGGCTCGCGATCGTCAACAAGATCGTCGAGGAACACGGCGGCGAAATGAACTTTGCCGCCGGAATTCCCGATGGCACGGTGGTGACCATGCGCTTTGCGCGCGATCCGCTCGAGGGCCAGCGCAGCTCCGAAGCGGCCGAATGACCAAGTGAACCGAGGGACGATTGATGGCACTCGAGATTCTGATCGTAGACGATGAACGCGACATCCGCGACCTGGTGGCCGGCGTGCTTAGCGACGAGGGCTATGAATGCCGTGTGGCCGGAGACAGCACTTCGGCGCTGGCGATGATCGACGAGCGCCGCCCCAGCCTGGTGCTGCTCGATGTATGGCTTCACGGCAGCCCGATGGACGGGCTCGAAGTGCTCGATGCGATCAAAAGTCGCGAACCCGAATTGCCGGTGATCATCTTTTCGGGACACGGCAGCATCGACACCGCCGTGTCAGCAATCGGGCGCGGCGCGATGGACTTTATCGAAAAGCCGTTCGAGGCCGAGCGCTTGCTGCTGCTGGTCGAACGCGCCACCGAGACTGACCGGCTGCGGCGCGAGAATGCCCGGCTACGCGAAGGATTTGTTACCGCCGACGAATTTACCGGCAACAGCGCGGCGATCAATCAGGTCCGAGCCACACTTAAGCGCGTCGCCAGCACCGGCAGCCGTTTGCTGATCACTGGGCCGGGGGGCTCGGGCAAGGAAGTCGCCGCGCGGCTGCTGCACAGTTGGAGCGGGCGCGCCGAACATGCCTTCGTCACCGTCAACTCGGCGCGGATAACGCCGGAACGGTTCGAACAGGAACTGTTCGGTGAGGAATCGAACGGCAAGCTGGTCCGCGCCGGTTTGCTCGAAATGGCCGATGGCGGCACACTTTATCTTGATGAAGTGGCCGATATGCCGCTCTCGACTCAAGCGCGCATCTTGCGGGTGCTGACCGAGCAGGCGTTTGTGCGGGTCGGTGGCAACCGCCAGATTCGGGTCGATGTGCGGGTCGTTTCTTCGACCGCACGCAATCTGGAACGCGAGATCGCTGATCGCCGGTTCCGCGAGGATCTGTTTTACCGGCTCAACGTGGTCCCGGTGACGATCCCCTCTCTGGCCGAGCGCCGTGAGGACATTCCGATGCTGGTCGATCATTTCTTCGCGCGGTTTGCCGCCGATCAGGGGGTTCCGCCGCCGGAAGTCAGCGTCGAGGCGATGGCCGCACTGCAAAGCTATGAATGGCCGGGTAACGTCCGCCAGTTGCGCAACGTCGTCGAGCGGACAATTATCCTCACCCCGCGGGACCGACTAGCGCAGATCGAGGCCGATATGCTGCCAGGCGAAGTGCTGTCGGGCCGGATCAGCGGCGATAGCGGAATGCCCTCGCTGATGGGTGTGCCGCTACGCGAAGCCCGCGAAAACTTTGAGCGCGAATACCTGCGCGTACAAATTCGGCGGTTCTCGGGAAATATATCGCGCACCGCGAGTTTCATTGGAATGGAACGCTCGGCCTTGCATCGCAAACTCAAGTTGCTCGGCATGGTCGATCGCCGTCAGGACGACGATGACGGCGAAATCGAGGTGCAGATATGATCCGCCCGGCCGGCAAATTGGCATTTACCCGGCTGACGCGGTGAGGTAAGATTAAACCACAATACCCCGGTCATCCTGCTCGCAGAGTGTCCAGATTGCGGACCGTATAAACGGCCGCCAACAACAAAGGACGATAACAATGACCTCACGCACCCTGACTGCACGCCCGCGCGCGGCAGCCCCCGAAAGTGAACAAACCGAGGCTGCTCCGGCGCCGGCGCCAACGCCTTCTGCTACGCCAATGGTCATGCAGCCGGCGGGCAAGGGCCAAAATTTGCAAGACCTGTTTCTCAACCTGCTGCGCAAGAACAAGGTGCCGGTGACCATGTTTTTGGTCAAAGGCGTCAAGCTGCAAGGCATTGTCACCTGGTTCGACAATTTCTCCATCCTGCTGCGCCGCGACGGCCAGGCGCAACTGGTTTACAAGCACGCCGTGTCCACCATCATGCCAAGCTTGCCGATCGATTCCGCGCAGTTCGGCAGCGCCGGTGAAGGCAGCAAGAAAATCCGGCTGTTGCAGGATGTGTTTCTGTCTAGTGTGCGCGAAAGCGGCGTGCAGGTGACAATGTTCCTCGTCAACGGCGTGATGCTGCAGGGCCGGGTCGCCGCGTTTGACTTGTTCTGCATGCTGCTGGAGCGCGAGGGCTATGTACAACTGGCCTACAAGCACGCGGTTTCGACCATTCAGCCGCTGAGCCCGATCGACCTGATGGGCGATAGCGACGAAGGTGAGCAGACCTGAACTTCGGCGACGAAACCGACGGCGAAGTAGCGCGCGGCGCGCGCGCTCTGATCGTGTATCCCGAATTCCGGGGCAGGGGAGCAACCGCCACCGATAACGCGGCGCGGCTTGAAGAAGCGCGCGGACTGGCGCTGGCGATCGGGCTGGTAGTGGTCGATGCCATCGCAATCCCGATCCGCGAAGCGCGCGCCGCGACGCTGTTCGGCGAGGGGCAAATTCAAAATATCTCCGTTGCCTGCGAACAGGACAATGCCGGACTGGTGATCGTCGATGGCAGTCTGACCGCGATTCAGCAGCGTAATCTTGAGGAAAAGCTAAAGCGCAAGGTGATCGACCGGACCGGGCTGATCCTTGAAATTTTTGGAGAACGCGCGGTTACATCCGAAGGGCGCTTGCAAGTCGAACTGGCGCATCTGGATTACCAGGCCGGGCGCCTGGTGCGCAGCTGGACGCACCTTGAACGTCAGCGAGGGGGGTTCGGCTTCCTTGGCGGCCCTGGCGAAACCCAGATCGAGGCCGATCGGCGTCTGATCCGCGATCGGATGGCAAAATTGCGCCGCGAGCTTGAGCAGGTCCGCCGCACCCGCGGACTGCATCGCAGTCGCCGCGAAAAAGCACCGTGGCCGGTGATCGCTTTGGTCGGCTATACCAACGCGGGCAAGTCCACGCTGTTTAACCGGCTGACCGGCGCCACGGTGATGGCCGAGGATTTGCTGTTCGCCACGCTTGATCCGACCATGCGCGCGGTGCGGCTGCCCGGATTGGACAAGGCCATACTGTCCGACACCGTCGGGTTCATTTCAGACTTGCCGACGCAATTGGTCGCCGCGTTCCGCGCCACGCTCGAAGAGGTTATGGCGGCAGACGTAATCGTGCACGTGCGCGATATGGCCAATCCTGACAGCATGGCACAAAAGCAACAGGTGCTCGATATCCTGCAGGAACTGGGCCTGCTCGAACGTGAAGATGGCATAGCAGCGATTCCAATGCTCGAAGCGTGGAACAAATGGGATCTGCTGGCACCCGATCAAACGGCCGAGCTGCTCGCGCAGATCCAGGCGCGCGGCGAAACCGTGGTGGTGCCAGTCTCGGCGCTGACCGGCGAGGGGACAAGCGCTTTGCTCGAAGCCGCCAATAAGTTGCTGACTCAACAGGCAAAGTTGCACTCATTCGTAATCCCGGTGAGCGATGGTCAGCGCCATGCGTGGCTGCACGCTCACGGTGAAGTCATCAGCGATGATGAGGCTGGGACGGACGAACGCGGCCCGTTGCGGCGGCTCGGAGTGCGGCTCGATCCGCGGGAATCAGGCCGGTTTGCGCGGCTCTGACGCTTTGACGTCATTCCACAGCGCGTCTTGCTGGGTTAGCGTCAACTTGGTGAAATCCTGGCTCCGGCTGAGCGCCAAGGACTCCATCGCGGCGAATCGGCGTTCGAATTTGTGGTTGGCCGCGCGCAACGCATGCTCGGGCGCGACGCCGTAAGCGCGGACCAGGTTGACCGCGGCAAACAGCAAATCGCCCGCTTCTTCGGCTTGATGGTCAGCGCTGCCGGCTGCTGCCAATTCGATCATTTCCTCGCGCAATTTGTCCGCCGGGCCAGCACGGTCAGGCCAGTCGAACCCAGTCCGCGCGGCGCGTTTCTGCAGTTTTTCCGCGCGCAGCAGTGCAGGCAACGCCTGCGCCACGCCGCCCAGCGCACCGGTGGTGCCAGCGGCGGCGCGTTCGGCGGCTTTGAGGGTTTCCCAGCGTTCCGCCCGCGGTTCGTGCTGGGGCGTTGCCTCGCCAAAGATATGCGGATGCCGCGCTTCCATTTTGTTCGAGACCGCTTCAGCTACGTCGGTAAAGTCAAACAAACCCGCTTCCTGCGCAATCTGCGCGTGGAACACGACCTGCAGCAGCAGATCGCCCAATTCATCTTTAAGTAGCGCCATGTCACCGCGTTCGATCGCGTCCGCGACCTCGTATGCTTCTTCAATCGTGTAGGGAGCAATGGTGGCGAAGGTTTGCGCAAGATCCCATGCACAACCCGTTGCCGGATCGCGCAACCTGGCCATGATACCGCGCAGCCGGTGGAGCGCATCGACGGCGATAGGGGAGCTTGATTGATCAGACATATGAGATTGATAATATATATTATGTTAAATGAAGGAATGGCTGACTGGTGTTAGCTGACCAGGAAAAGCCGCGCAGTTCACAGTTTCACCGTGCTGATGATTAGCGTCAGACCGACTAGCAGCGCCGCCCAGATCAACGCCCACTTGACCATCACATTGGTGCCGAGCGCATGGCTGCGCAACGCGCGCCAGTTGAGCGTCAGAAACATAGCCGCGCCGATCACCGCGGCGATCATTGCTCCGGTTCCCATTACGCCATCACCTCCAGCCCATCGTAACCCACCGACACGTGTGCCGGAACTTCGCCGCACAAGGTGGCATAATCCATGCTTTTGTCGAGATGTGTTAACACAGCTTGCCCGGCGCGTGCGGCCTCGGTCAGCTCAAGCGCCATCGCCAAATGCGCATGTGTTGGATGCGGATCGCGGCGCAGGCAATCAACCACCAGCACGTCGACTCCGACAAACAGATCAACCATTTCGCGGCGAATTTCGCTGAAGTCAGTCGCGTATCCGATTGATTTTCCGTCATGATCAAACCGAAACGCAGTGCTTTGCGCCGGACCGTGCGGCATCTGGCACCAGCGCACCCCGAACCCGGCGCACATTCGCAGCGGCTCCAACGGTTCGAGCGACAGGATGGTCGGATAGCCTTCTTGTCCGGCGAAGGCATAACCAAACCGCAGCCGCAACCGCCGCGCGGTTTCCTCCGCCGCGTAGCCCGGAATTGGCGCGGCCCGACCATAACGGAGCACGCGCAGATCATCGATTCCATGGACGTGATCGGCATGATCGTGGGTCCAGAACACCGCATCGATCCGGTCAATGTCGCCATCAAGAAGCTGGTTGCGCAGATCGGGCGACGTATCGACCAGCAGCCGGGCCCCTGCCGAATTCTCAACCAGAATCGAGACCCGCGAGCGCCGGTTTCTGGGCTCGGCGGGGTCGCACAAGCCCCAGTCATTGCCCACCCGCGGCACACCGGTTGAGGTTCCGCTACCAAGCAAGCGGACTTTCACAAGCCAGCCTTGGTAAACAATCGAGCGAAATTCTGCGTGGTCACTGCGGACAAATGCGCCAGTGAAACGCCGCGCAAGTCTGCTACAAATTGTGCGGTATTGGCGACAAACCCAGGCTCGCAGACCCGCCCGCGGTGCGGCATCGGTGCCAAAAACGGTGCGTCGGTTTCGACCAGAATGCGATCTTCAGGCAAGTTCGCAGCAATTTCCTGCAAGTCTTTGGCATTTTTGAATGTTACGATGCCGGACAATGAAACCGTCAAGCCAAGCTCAAGCACTCGGCGAGCAAAATCAGCGGATGCGGTAAAGCAGTGGATCAGCGCAGGGAATGCCCCCAGCGCCATCTCATCGCGCAGGATCGCCGCGGTGTCGGCTTCGGCATCGCGGGTGTGAATGATCAGCGGTAGCCCGGTCTTGCGCGCCACCGCGATGTGCATCCGGAACAGCGCCTGCTGCGTGCCGCGGTCGCTGTGGTCGTAGTAATAATCGAGCCCGGTTTCGCCGATTGCGATGACTTTGGGATGCGCGGTGGCGGCGAGCAACACGCTTTCGCCAAGATCGGCGTGGGCGTCGGCTTCGTGCGGATGGATCCCGACGCTGGCCCAGACATCGGGCTCGCCCGCTGCACTGGCGACGACCTGGTCCCACTCGCTCTGCCGCGTCGAAATATTCAGGAAACCGCCTATCCCTGCGGCGCGAGCCCGCGCGAGCACACCCTCACGGTCCTCGACGAGGCCCTTGTATTCGAGATGACAGAGCGAATCGATCAGCATCAGCCGGCAACCTCGACGGGCAGCTCGAGCCGCGGAAACACGCCGGTCGGCTGTGCAACCATGAAGCCGCTGGCGACCAGCTCGCCGAACCAGTCAGAGTTATCGAGCGCCGCGAAATCGCGGGCGTCCGCGCCGATCCCAAGTTGGTCGAGCATACGGTCCGCCGAACCCGGAACAACCGGGCGGACCGCGATCGCTAGGTCGCGAACGCACTTGAACAGCGCCATCAAGACCGCGCCCATCCGCGCCGGATCGGTCTTGCGCAGCGCCCACGGGGCCATTTCGTCGACATACTGGTTACACGCGAAAACCGCTCTCATCCACTGGTCGAGCCCGTCGCTGAACGCAAAATCGGTAAACTCCCGGCGCATAGCGGCGATGTGATCGGCAACCACTAGGGCGAGCCGGATATCGTCAGGATGGATCGCGGAGGGAACTTGCAGAACCCCGCCGAGGTTCTTGAATATCATCGACAAAGAACGCTGAGCCAGGTTGCCGAAACTGTTCGCCAGTTCGGCGTTGCAGCGCAGGACCAGCGCCTCGGCCGAATAGCTGCCGTCCTGCCCGAACGCGACTTCGCGCAGGAGGAAATAGCGTAGCGGATCGACCCCGTAGCGTTCCGCCAGTTCGAGCGGATCGGTGACGTTGCCGAGCGACTTGGATTCTTTTTGCCCGCGGTTGAGCAGGAACCCGTGGCCGAACACCTGCCCGGGCAGCGGCAGTTTCGCG
>JANMCG010000241.1:0-1673 GCA_031361075.1 Novosphingobium sp.
AGCGTCGAAATGGCGACCAACGGCAAGGCCGGGATCATTCTCGACATGGACAAGGTGCCGTGCCGCGAGGAAGGCATGACGCCGTACGAAATGATGCTGAGCGAGAGCCAGGAGCGGATGCTGATGGTCTTGAAGCCCGGCAAGGAGCCGATGGCCGAGGCGATCTTCAAGAAGTGGGAACTCGATTTCGCGGTGATCGGCGAAGTCACCGATACCGGCCATATGGTGCTAACCTTCAAGGGCGAGGTGGTCTGCGATATTCCGCTCGGGCCGCTCGCAGAAGACGCGCCACTGTATGACCGCCCGGCGCTGAGCCTTGAGGAATACAAGGTCTGGGCCAATGTCGCGCCGCTGGGTGATGTGCCCGAAAGCACCGACATCGGCGCGGACTTGCTCAAGCTGATGGCCTGCCCGGACCTCGCCAGCCGGCGCTGGATCTGGGAGCAGTACGACAGCCAGGTTGGCGCGGACACGATGCAGAAGAGCGGCGGCGACGCGGCGGTGGTGCGGCTCCACGGCAGCAAGAAAGCGCTCGCCATGACCACCGACTGCACCCCGCGCTATTGCTACGCCGACCCGTACGAGGGCGGCAAGCAGGCGGTCGCGGAAACGTATCGCAACCTGTCAGCAGTCGGGGCCAAGCCCTTGGCGATCACCAATTGCCTCAACTTCGCCAACCCCCAGCGGCCCGAAATCATGGCGCAAATCGTCGAGTGCCTGCGCGGCATGGGCGACGCTTGCCGGGCGCTTGATTACCCGATCGTGAGCGGGAATGTGTCGCTGTATAACGAGAGCAAGGCGACGGGGGGTGGTTCTGCGATCCTGCCAACGCCTGCGATTGGCGGCGTTGGTCTGATGGACGACCATGAAAGCATGCTGACGGTAGGGTTCAAGGCCGAGGGTGAGAGCATCGTTCTCATTGGCCAGCCTCAATGCGGCCTTGGCCAGTCATTATGGCTGCGGGAATGTCGGGGCATCGAAGCAGGTAGCCCGCCCAGCGTCGATCTTTCGGCAGAGAAAGAAGTCGCGGACAGTCTGCGCGCGTTGAATGAGCTGGGTCTTGTAACCGCAGCCCACGACGTTGCCGATGGCGGGCTCCTTGTGACCGTAACCGAGATGGCTTTGGCGAGCGGCATTGGCTGCAACCTATGGTGCACCGATTTCGATTGCGGCGCAGATGACTGGTTCAGCGAATGGCAGGGCACTTACGTTATTACCACGCGTGATTTCGACGCAGTAAGAGCATTCCTCAATGACCGGAATATCACCAATTCTGGTATTGGTCGCACCGAAGGCAGTCACGTCCGGATCGAAATGTCTGCCGACCGCATTTTGCCCATCTGCAACATGCCCCTCACCGCCCTGCGCGAAGCCAGCGACAGCTTCTTCCGCGACTGGATGGAGGGCTGACGGAACCCGCAAAGGCCGCGCCATCTGCTCCCTTCCCCGGCGGGGAAGGGTCGGAGATGGGGGAGCGAGGCTGCTTGGCCTCGCGTCCACGCCGGTGTGGAGCCCCCACCCTCAGCCCCTCCCCGCCGGGGAGGGGAGTTTAGAGGATAGGATACTGGGATGACTGAAGGCTATTCAACCAAACCTCTGGCACTGAAGCTGGGGCTGCGCGATGGCCAGCGGGTGTGGTTCGATGCGATGCCCGACAGCGTCGCGGATGAGAT
>JANMCG010000267.1:0-2488 GCA_031361075.1 Novosphingobium sp.
GGTCACCACCGCCTTCCATGCGCTGGCCTTGGCATCGCGCCACGCCTGCAGCAGCTGGCGCAGCTCGCTAAGGTCAGCCAGCGCGGCGGGATCATCCAGCCCCATCCGCAGCAGCACGCGTTCGGCGCCAAGCTCGCTCGCCTCCTCGATGATCGCGCGCAGCGTCACCAGATCGGCGCCTTCGTCCTCGGCCTGTTCGACCAAGCGGGCGACCATTGCATTTCTGTTCATGAAATGTTCTCTCAAACCTGAGGAGCGATGCCCAGCATCGCGCGTTTCTCGTCATCGCTGAGGAAGCCGGCGGCGCTGACTTGCGTCCACAACCGCTCGCGGTCCTCGGCCAGCGCCGGCACCCGGTCGAGGTCGATCGCCAGTGCACTGTCCGGGAACCAGGTGACCAGGCCTTCAGTGAGCGCGGCAAAGATCTTGCCAGCCAGCGGCAGCAGGGTGAGCCGCCACAGCGCGCGGTTGGCCTCGCGGTAATTGGCATACGTCGCATCGCCGGGCAGCCCAAGCAGCATCGGCGGCACCCCGAACGCCAGCGCAACATCGCGCGCCGCTGCGGCCTTCAATTCGGCAAAATCCATGTCGGCGGGCGACAGGCTCAGTGCCTGCCATTTAAGCCCGCCTTCGAGCAGCATCGGCCGCCCGGCATTGGCGTGCCCGGCGTAGGCCTCGGCCAGCTCGGTCTTGAGCCGGTCGAACTGGTCGGGCGAGAGGCCGCCGCCGTCGCCTGCATCATAAACCAGCGCGCCCGAAGGCCGCGCCGCGTTTTCAAGCAGCTGGCGGTTCCAGAGGCCAGCGGCATTGTGCGTCGCCACCGCCTGATCTGCCGCCGCGAGGCAGCCCGCGCCATAATGATCGTCGGCCGGGTGGAACGATTTGATGTGGATCAAGTTGGGCGAGGCGTCCTCATCAAGCAGCGGGATCGTCAGCACCTTGTCACCCAGCTTGTAGGTAAAGCCGCTCGGCCAGCCATCGCTCCCAGCAATCACCGTCATCCGTTCGGGCCGCAGCGCAAACAGCTCAGTCGGCCGCCCCGCGCCGTCCTTGATCACCTGGACATAGGCATTACCGTGAAGCAGCAACTGGCTGGCCAGCGTTTCGAGCAGCGATTGCCCCGCGCTGGTCGCCTTGACCAGCGCGGTCAGTTCAGGATCGCTGTCGATCAACGCCGCCCCGCCGATCCCCTCCGCCACCAGCCGCACCGCCCGCTGGGCAACCGGGTTGTCGAGGTAAGCGCGCTTGACCGCCGAGTTGTACTCGAACGGACTGCGCGCATTGCCCAGATCACCGAACAACCACGGCGAGATGAAACTGCGTGCGAGCGGCACATGACTTTGCGCGCCGCCCTTGAAGGCTGCGGTCAGAGATTGGAGGAAGGACATGGAAAGCCTTTCGATTCGCGGCAGGAGGCCAAAGACTTGATTTTTTGCCAGCCGATTCGAGCAGGATGATATCGATCCCAGCCAAATCTAGGCAAATTGATGGAGTTATCCTCAGTTAGAGAACAATTTGGGAACTTGCGTCTTGACCAATGTGTTTGGTCGCACCGATATTGCCAATCGGTAGTTAGTCTGCCGTCTTTTTCTCCGGCTGTTCGCCTCTTTACGGGCGGAGGCGCTCGGGCTTTCCGGAGAGCGGGCTCTGTCCCGTATGAGAAAGGCGGTGCTTTATGCGACGCGTATTCGTACGTGCGTATAAGCGTTGGCGGTTCAACCGGGTGGAGCATGTCACTGCTCACACCCGGCGTTGGCCGAACCAACTAGCTTTTTCGTTCATGACCTGAACTGAGCGGCAGGCTGGCTACCACCCATCCGAACATTTTTATCAGTTCGGATAAACCGAACTTACATGGCGCGACTCTTGATGCAATATGCATCGTGCGAAATTCCCGTACACAAAGGTTCACGTCATGCGGACGCGGGGCGCGCGGCCTTTGCCCAACATCAGCTCACTCAGCCCCCAGACCAGCGCATCCGCCCGGTCCGGCGACCTTCCCGGCCCTTCGTAGCGGCCGCCCGCGATCAAGCCGCACAGCTCGTCTTCGAGCTGGGGGAAGATCCCGGCGTGGCGGACGCGGCCTGCTTCATAAAGCGCCGCGACTGGTTCGGCGCGGGCGACCTTGCCGCGGCTCGCGTGGACCAGCTTAAGCGGCAGCGAAATCTCGGCAGCGCGCAGCACGCTCGCCACCATCGCCCCGCCCTGGTTGGCCTCGGCCACCACCCGGTCGGCGGACCAGGCCTTGGCGGCACCCGCCACCGCCCGCGCCCAGGTTTCGGGGCTGGCTTTCTCGACCGAGCAATCGGCCAGCACCCGCGCGATCCCGTCCTCGCAAGCCGCGCAGACCACGATCCCGCAGGCATCGCCAGTGGCCGAAGCGGGCGGATCGACCGCCACCACCACGCGCACCGGCGGGCTGGAAGCAGACGCCTCGCGCGCTGCCTCAAGCATCGCGCGGGTCCACAGCGCGCCCTCGGCGTCGGCG
>JANMCG010000002.1:0-3421 GCA_031361075.1 Novosphingobium sp.
AAGGAAGAAGAACCCCGTGCCAATGGATCGAGGAGTCTTCCTTTAGCGTGTTGGTAACAGCCAGCCTCACGCGCTGACCTTCCTTCAAGCGGATGATCGGCCCGGGAAGTGTGCCGTTGACCGTAACCGCGTGGCCGGATCTCCCGCCCACGCGAAAAGGCGCATGGCCGATTGAAAGCGCAATATCGGTTCCGGAAACGGTCCCCGCTGCCGGATTGAGGCCGGCTGTTCCGCTTTCTGCCCACGCCGGAAAAAGCGAACCCAGTGCGAGTGAGCCGCCGGTCATTGCCGCCCCCTGCAAAATTTGGCGGCGGCTGAGAGATGGCGTCATCAATCTATCTTTCAATTCTTTGCAAAATGGCCTGCATCTGCGCGATTTCGCGGTTTTGCGCGTTGATAATATTGCCACACAGCTTCACGACTTCCGGGTCAGCCAATTTCGCCTTTTCGCACATGAGAATGGCCCCGCTGTGGTGTGGGATCATCGACCGCAGGAACTGGGCATCGCCCACGCCCAACTGCTCGCGCATACCAAACCAGCCGACCGCGAAAATGAGCGCGGCAAGCCCCACCAGCAGGCGATTGGTCGAGGGAGAGGGATACATTTTGCCCATGAAGAAAATCATCAGCGCCATCATCGGCGCGACCATCATCAGGGTCATGTAGACGTTGCCGATATTGAAATAGAGATGCTTCGCGCTCGCGATCATCGAGTACATCACGAAGAACATGATCACGAAATCGAGCGCGAGCTCGACAAAGAGCTTCCGATAAGGATGGGGCGCGGGCGCATGGCCGGCGTGTGCAGCGTGCCTCATCCCGCCACTCGCGTCAGCCTTCGTTGCTCCACTGTCATGGGTTTGCGCGCCTTTAGTGGAGGCTTGGCCCGCACCATGCTGCTCATGCTCTCCTGCCATGCCGCAAGTCCTCTTCGCTGAGTTATCGGTGAACGCTATTGATCCATACGCAGCGCGTGAGCCGGTCCCTCAAAAAAACGGGCGCGGACGACTATTCCGATGAGACGTCGGCTTGGAGCGCCTTGCGCGCACGATATATCCGGGTTTCGACCGCCTTTTCGCTGATGCCCAGAATCTCGGCGGTTTCGGCCTGCGTTGACCCTTCGATGGCGTGCAGGATCAAAGGCTCGCGGATTGCGAGCGGCAATTTGGCGATTGCTTCGCGCACGCGAGCAAGTTCGGTCTGGCCGGCAAGCTGCCGATCGGCGGGAATGCCCTCATCGGCAACGGTCGCCGCTGCCTCAATCGGCAGGGCAAACGAAAAGAACCGTCGCACCGCGCGCCGCCTCGCCCAATCGCGGCACTTGTTGATTGCGATCCGGGACAGCCAGGTCTTGAAGGAACGTGTGCCATCGTAGCTTTTGAGCGCGGCAAAGGCGGCAATGAAAGTTTCCTGCGTTACGTCGAGCGCGGCATCGCCGTCGCCGATCGACCCTCTCACCAAGCGGAAGACTGGCTCGCGGTAGCGTCCGAGTAGCTCGCGATAGGCTGCTTGTCGTCCGGCGAGGGCAAGGGCGGCCAACTCGCCGTCGGAACACTCGCCCAGCGCCAGCGTCATTTCTGATCGGCAGTCAGCGCCTTGACTACGGCTCCGTCGAATTTCGCCGCCTGATCGGGTCGCAGAAGCGCCCGCATCGCAAAGATATGCTCAAGGGTTTCCTTTTGCAGCTCGCCCATCGCCATATGCGATTGGTCGATGGCGCTGGAAACCTTCGGGCCATACCCATGTTCGACCTCGATCGCGGCTGCCAGCCTGGCATTGTCCGCACGCATTTCGAGTTCGAGCGCCTTACGCCGCACCGCAAACTGCGCCTCAAGCGCGTCGAGCCGGGCGTGTTGAGCGGCATCAAGATTGAGCTGATCGTGCAGCAGAGCATGCAGTTCGCTGTCAGCGGCAGGTCTGGGCGCAAGCACGGCCCGGCCAACCCATACCCCAGCAATCGCCGCGGCGAATACAATCAGTGCAGCCAGCAGCGTGCGGCGCCGAATGGTCACTTCGCGGCCAGCAGCAGCGAAGACGGCGCCAGCGCGGGCGGGACGCCAAAGGGCGAAACTGAGGAGGCGGCCGATGCGGGGCTGCCGGAAAATCCCGTGCTCATGACGCCGAAAGCAAGGGCAGCAATCGCCGCAATGCTGAGCGAGCGCAGCGAATTGCTTGCAGCAGATCTCTGTTGCTCGGCCAGTGCTGAAAAGACCGCCCCGTCCATCATGGCCAGATGCAGTGGAAGCGGCGCGCGACCCAGCTGGGCTAACATCTCGTCGAGGTTACTCATTGCCAAAATTCTCCCGTGTTGCTTCCCTATACGCAAAATAGAACGCTATCCCTCAATACGGGATTGATCTGCCGCGAGCGATTTTTCGAGGGGTGGGCATCGGCGCTGCGTATTTGAAATGACCACCAAATTGGAGATCGTTCATGTCCAAGTTCCGTCTTACCCTCGCTGCACCTGTTCTCGTCGCCCTTGCGTTCGCAGGAGGCGCACAAGCTCATACGAAACTGGTATCCTCTTCCCCTTCGGCCAATACGACCGTTGCCAAGCCCGGCCGGGTGGTGCTGACCTTCAATGAAAGGGTCGTTGCCAACTTTACCGGGGCTACGCTCACCATGACTTCGATGCCGGGGATGGCAAGCCACAAGCCAATGGCGATTACGGGCTTCACTTCGGCAATGAGCGCCGACGGCAAGACGCTCACGCTGACGATGCGGCGCGCGCTTGGGGCCGGCACCTACCAGCTCAAATGGCATGCTGCGGGCACAGACACCCACCGAATGGAAGGCACTTTCAATTTCGCCGTGAAATAGCGTGATCGACACACTGACCATCGGCATCAGGTTCGCACTCTATGTGGACCTGATGCTGTTGTTCGGATTGCCGCTGTTCGGGCTTTACGCCTTGAAGGGCGCGGAAAGGCTGCACAGCAATGTGGTGCCGCTTCGCGCACTGGCAATCTGGCTGGCGGCGACGGGCGTTGCCCTGTCGGTGTTGAGCATCTTCGCGATGACTGCCTCGATGGCGGGCGTTGCTCTCCTAGAGGTTGACCGTGCTTCAGTCAGCATGATGATCTTCGAAACACCGATGGGGAAGGCTTGGGCTGTGCGAATGGCGGCACTGTTCGGGATGCTCGTCATTGCGATTGTGATGAAGCGGCGCAAAACCTCGACTTGGCTGTTATTAGTATCGCTTGGATCAGCGACTGCGCTCGCGTCGCTGGCTTGGACAGGTCACGGCGCCGCGAGCGAAGGTGTCGCAGGTACGCGCCATCTTATCGCGGACATCGTGCATTTACTGGCGGCCGGTGCATGGATCGGTGCGCTTGCGGCGCTCGGTCTGCTGCTGTTTCGTCCTGCTCGTTCGATGCCGAAAAATCATATCCGGCTCACACACCGCGCGCTCGAAGGCTTT
>JANMCG010000006.1:0-4818 GCA_031361075.1 Novosphingobium sp.
TGCGAGCCCGTCAGGTCAGTCGCTGATCATTCCGGTGCAGGGGGTGGTGGCCAGCCAGCTGAGCGATACTTTCACCCAGGCCCGCGAGGGCGGCCTGCGGGTTCACGATGCGATTGACATCATGGCCCCGCGCGGCGCGCCTGTAGTCGCTGCTTCGGCGGGGGTAATCGAAAAATTGTTCACCTCGGCCGCGGGCGGACTGACGATCTATCTGCGCTGCGAAGATCGCCGGTTCATTCACTATTACGCGCATCTTGATAGCTATGCGGCGGGGCTGGGCGAAGGGCAGCATGTCGGCCAAGGGCAAGCGCTCGGCGCGGTCGGTTTTACCGGTAACGCGGATCCGGCTGCGCCGCATCTGCACTTTGCCATTCAGCTGACCACCCCAGCAGCCAAGTGGTACGAGCCGAGCACCGCGCTTAACCCCTTTCCGCTGTTAACGCGGCGCTGATTGACGGGCGGTTCCCTACATCGCACAATTATGCCACTACCGCCCCCGAGCCATCGGCTCGAAGGCTGGATTTTGGGCATCAGGACTGTGTCCGATGTGCGCGCACATTCAGCCTCGATGGCGTTAAGGTGAACGGAAACAACGTATGAGCACGGCGGGCCACCCCAAGGAACTGACGCTACGCGGCATCGTGCTGGGCGCGCTGCTGACCGTGGTTTTCACAGCGGCCAACGTTTATCTGGGGCTCAAAATCGGACTGACTTTTGCGACCTCGATCCCCGCTGCGGTGATTTCGATGGCAGTGCTCAAGGCGTTCAAGGACGCGACCATCCAGGAAAACAACATCGTCCAGACAATCGCCTCGGCGGCAGGAACCTTGTCGGCGATCGTATTTGTGTTGCCCGGATTGATCATGATCGGCTGGTGGTACCACTTCCCTTACGTCGAATCGCTGCTGGTAATCGTGATCGGCGGAATTCTGGGGGTGATGTATTCCGTTCCGCTCCGCCGCGCGCTGGTGACCGGGTCCGACCTCCCATATCCCGAAGGCGTCGCAGCCGCCGAAGTGCTCAAGGTTGGCGCAGGCGTGGGCGGCGCCGAAGAAAACAAGCGCGGGCTGGCGGCCGTGGTGCTCGGCACGGTTATTTCGGTGGTCTATCCGCTGCTCGCCAAGATGAAATTGTTGGCCGAAGGGGCCAGCGCAACGCTGCGCATTGGCAGCGGCGCAACCTCGTTATCGACCGGATTGTCGATGGCGCTGATCGGGGTCGGGCATCTGGTCGGGCTGGCGGTCGGACTTGCCATGCTGAGCGGGATCGTGATCAGCTTTTTCGTCATCTTGCCGCAACTTACCGCTGGCGGGCCGCCGGCCGGAACCGAACTGGCCGATTTTGTCAGCGGCGTCTTCCGTCAGAAAGTGCGCTTCATCGGCGCCGGGACGATCGGCGTCGCGGCAATCTGGACGCTGCTGAAAGTGATCGGCCCGGTTGTGCGCGGGATCGCCAGCGCGCTCAGCGCCAGCCGCGCGCGCAAGGCATCGGGGGCGGGGATGGACAGCCTGGCATTGACCGAACGCGATCTGCCGGCCGGGCTGGTGTTCGGCACGATCCTGGCACTGATGCTGCCGATCGCGGCCATGCTGTGGTGGTTTGCCATCGATGGTCCGGTTGAACAATCGCTGGGCCTGATGCTTGGCCTAAGCGTGCTCTACGTGCTGATCGCGGGCATCATGATCGCTTCTGTTACTGGCTATATGGCCGGCCTGATCGGGGCGTCAAACAGTCCGATTTCGGGGGTCGGCATTCTGGCGGTGCTGGGTATTTCGCTGCTGATGGTGCTGGTTCTTGGCCGCGATCACAGTCCCGGCGAAACCAAGGCGCTGGTTGCTTACGCGCTGTTCGTCACCGCAATTGTGTTTGGGGTGGCAACCATTTCGAACGACAACCTGCAAGACCTCAAAACCGGGCAATTGGTCGGCGCGACCCCGTGGCGGCAACAGCTGGCGCTGATCTTGGGGGTGATATTTGGCGGTATCGTCATTCCGCCGCTGCTCGATCTGCTAAACACGACGTTTGGTTTTCAAGGCGCACCCGGCGCTGGGCCTGATGCGCTGGCCGCGCCGCAAGCCGCGCTGATCTCGGCGATTGCGCAGGGCGTGCTGGGCGGAACGTTGCAATGGAACCTGATCGGGCTGGGTGCAGCAATCGGAATTGGCGCGGTGCTGGTCGATGAAACGCTGCGCCGGACCGGCGCGGGCTCTCTCCCGCCGCTTGCGGTAGGGATGGGAATGTACCTGCCGATGGACGTGACCGCGTTCGTTATCCTTGGCGCCATCCTGGGGCACATCTACAATCGCTGGGCGGCGCGTCAAGCCAACCCCGGGTTTGCCGAGCGGATCGGGGTACTGACTGCGACCGGGTTGATCGTCGGCGATAGCTTGTTCAACGTGGGCTATGCCGGGATCGTCGCGGCGACTAATAATCCCGATGCTTTGGCGGTGTTTGGGACCAATCCCTACGCCACGCCGATGGGGCTCGTGCTGTTCGCCGCGCTGGTGTGGTTCGCGTACAGCCGGATGCGCAGCGCAGCGCGGTTGCCGGTATAACGCCTAACTGTTGTTGATCACGCGGCGCACGCAGCGCAGCGTTGTATCGGCGCCAGTACCGTCGGTCTTGCGCAGAAAACCGTTGCTGATCCGGTGAAAGGTCTGCCCGTATTTGGGTCCGCTGGTCATTTCGAGCACAGCGCCGGTCAGCAAATAAGTGCCGCGGCCCTGGCTGGTGCGATAGGTATTGGCGTTGACGATCTCGAAGTCTTCGCCCGGCACCCGCAGCCCGGTTGCGCCAGCGGCATCGCCGGGTTGCTCGCACTGGAAATTGCCAGGGCTGAGTTGACCGATCGGCCCGCCCGGAACCGCCAATGCGGGGCCAGCAGCCAGTAACAGAACAAGGGGGAGTGCAAGTTTCATGGGCGGCCTTTCGCAGGCTGTCGATTAGCAGAAACTGAACCGGTCAGCCAGTCCATCCGCGCAGCGCGCGCGCCGCAGACCTTGCCCAGCGGCGCTGCGCGCGCTACAGGCGCGGCCTTCCGGCAGTAACGCCGGAGCTCTTTCTCAGCTTGAAGGCACCCTGCATGGCCAAGATCAGCGGCGTGGACATTCGTCCGGGCAACATTCTCGAATACGAAAAAGGCATCTGGAAGGTCGCCAAGACTCAGCACACCCAACCTGGCAAGGGCGGCGCGTTCATGCAGGTCGAGATGAAAAACCTGATCGATGGCCGCAAGACCAACGTCCGTTTCCGCAGCCAGGACACGATCGAAAAGGTCCGGCTTGATACCAAGGACTTTCAGTTCCTCTACGCCGATGGCGATGCACTGGTGTTCATGGATGTCGAAAATTACGAGCAAATCAATCTGCCTACCGACCTGCTCGGCGATGCCGCTGCGTTCCTGCAGGACGGTATGACCGTGCTGCTTGAAATGTACGACGAGCGCCCGATTTCGGTGCAGCTGCCCGAACAGGTCGAAGCCACGATCGTCGAAGCCGATGCCGTGGTCAAAGGCCAGACCGCTTCGTCCAGCTTCAAGCCTGCGCTGCTTGACAACGGCGTGCGCGTCATGGTCCCGCCGCATATCGCCAGCGGCACCCGTATCATAGTTGACGTGTACGAGCGCAGCTACGTCAGCAAGCTGAGCTAAGCCCAGAACATGGCCGTTATTTCCGCAATCATCCGCGTCATGGAAAAAGCCGCGCGCAAGGCCGGCCAGCGGCTGCGCCGTGATTTTGGCGAGGTCGAGCATTTGCAGGTCAGCCGCAAAGGCCCGGCCGACTTCGTCTCCAAAGCCGATCAGCGTGCCGAACGGACCTTGTACGACGAGTTGCTGCTGGCGCGACCCGACTGGGGCTTCGTGCTGGAAGAAGGCGGGGTGATCGAAGGCAATCCCGATAGCCCGCGCTGGATCATCGATCCGCTTGATGGGACCAGCAATTTTCTGCACGGCATCCCGCACTTTGCAATTTCGATTGCGGTGCAGGAACGCAAGCTGGACGGGAGCGACTGGGGCGATGTGACCGCTGCGTTGGTTTATCAGCCGATCACCGATGAAAGCTATTGGGCCGAGCGGTCGCGCGGAGCGTGGCTGCAGGACCGGCGGCTGCGGGTCTCCTCGCGGCGGCATATGGATGAAAGCCTGATTGCAACCGGTATTCCGTTTGCGGGCCGCGGCGACGCACCCGAATGGACCCGGATTTACAATGCACTCGCGCCGCAAGTTGCCGGCATCCGCCGGTTCGGTGCAGCCTCGCTCGATCTGGCGTGGGTTGCCTCGGGACGGTTCGACGGCTTTTGGGAAAGCGACCTCGCTTCGTGGGACACTGCGGCCGGCTGCTTGCTGGTGCGCGAAGCCGGAGGGTTCGTGACTGACTGGCGCGGCAACTCGCTGCCGATCTGCGACAAGCAAGTACTGGCCGGTAACGACGTTCTGCACTCAAGGCTGCATAAGGCGATTGCCGGAGTGATGAAGGGCAGCTAAGCGGCGTTGCGATATCTGCCTCGCGGCAGCAGCATCACCGGCCAACTCCCCTGGCCCGACCGCTCGTTGATTGTACCCTGCAGGTGGCCGGGGTGAATGGTCGGGCCGGAGGAGTGGGCCGGTAATGTCAGCCATCGACGGATGTCGAAGGTCTCCACGAAAATGCCCCTGTGGCGGAATGGTAGACGCGAACGACTCAAAATCGTTTGTTGAGAGACGTGCCCGTTCGAGTCGGGCCAGGGGCACCATCGTTTGACAGCGCGCCGGCGGCGGTTATTCCTGCCGGCATGACCAAGATCCTGCTCGGCGCGTTGGCGCTTATCACACTCGCCGCC
>JANMCG010000055.1:0-10439 GCA_031361075.1 Novosphingobium sp.
CATGAGCAATTCAAACGATAGCCACGGTCTGATCCAGTGGCACGGCACCACCATCATCGGCGTGAAGAAGGGCGGCAAGACCGTCATCGCGGGCGATGGCCAGGTATCGATGGGCAACACCGTGATGAAGCCCAACGCCAAAAAGGTGCGACGGCTAGGTGATGGCCCAAATGGCGGAAGCGTCATCGCCGGGTTCGCCGGGGCGACTGCCGATGCTTTCACCCTGTTCGAGCGGCTCGAGAAAAAGCTTGAGCAGCATCGCGGGCAGTTGATGCGCGCTGCGGTGGAACTGGCCAAGGACTGGCGCACCGATAAATACTTGCGCAACCTTGAAGCGCTGATGATCGTCGCCGACAAGGACGTGTTGTTGATCCTGACGGGCAATGGCGATGTGCTCGAGCCCGAGGAAGGCATCGCCGCAATCGGATCGGGCGGCAATTATGCGCTGTCCGCCGCCAAGGCGCTGACCGAATATGAGAGCGACCCGGAGAAAATCGCCCGCCGCGCGATGGCGGTGGCGGCCGAGGTCTGCGTGTTTACCAACGACCGCGTCACCGTTGAGACGGTTTAGCCTTTTTCCCCCTACCGCTTGCGGGAGGGGTTAGGGGTGGGCCTGTCGGCGCAGACAACCACCCCATTATCGGACTCACCCACCCCCGACCCCACCCGCAAGCGGGAGGGGGGAGCAACAAGATGCAAGACAACCTTACCCCCAAAGCCATCGTCGCCGCACTGGACGAACACATCATTGGCCAGCGCGATGCCAAGAAGGCGGTCGCGGTGGCGCTGCGCAACCGCTGGCGGCGGCAGCGCCTCTCGCCCGAATTGCGCGACGAGGTGACGCCGAAGAACATCCTGATGATCGGGCCGACCGGCTGCGGCAAGACCGAGATTTCGCGGCGGCTGGCCAAGCTGGCCGAAGCGCCGTTCGTCAAGGTCGAGGCGACCAAGTTCACCGAGGTCGGCTATGTCGGCCGCGATGTCGAACAGATCGCGCGCGATCTGGTCGAGGAAGCGATCCGGCTCGAAAAGGACCGCCGCCGCGAGGCCGTGCGCGAAGCCGCCGAAAAGGGCGCGATGGACCGGTTGCTCAAGGCTTTGGTCGGCGACGGGGCCTCCGAAGCAACCCGCGAAAGCTTCCGCCAGCGCATCAAAGAACACGCGATGGACGATACCGAGATCGAGATCGAGGTTGAGGACGCGCCGTCGGGCGGGTTCGAGCTGCCGGGGATGGGCGGCCAGATGGGCATGATCAACCTCAGCGACATGATGTCGAAGGCGATGGGCAAGCAGGCCTTGAAGCGCCGCAAATTGAAGGTGCCCGATGCCTGGGCCAAGCTGGTCGATGAAGAAGCCGACAAGCGGATGGATCAGGACGATGTCGCCAGGGTTGCACTGGCCAACGCCGAGACCAACGGCATCGTCTTCATCGACGAGATCGACAAGAACGCCGTATCGGACGTGCGCGGCGGATCGGTCAGCCTCGAAGGCGTGCAGCGCGATCTGCTCCCGCTGATCGAAGGCACCACCGTGGCGACCAAATATGGCCCGATGAAAACCGACCACGTGTTGTTCATCGCCAGCGGCGCGTTCCACATCGCCAAGCCGAGCGACATGCTGCCCGAATTGCAGGGCCGCTTGCCGATCCGGGTTGAACTGCAGGCGCTGACCGAGGACGATTTCGTCCGCATCCTCAGCGAAACCCGCGCCAATCTGGTTTCGCAATATCAGGCCTTGCTGGCGACCGAGAAGCTGACCGTCGAGATCACGCCCGGTGCAATCCGCGCGGTCGCCAAGATCGCCGCGCAAGTCAACGAAGCGGTCGAGAACATCGGCGCGCGGCGGCTCCAGACGGTGATGGAAAAGCTGCTTGAGGAGCTGAGCTTCGAAGCCGAAGACCGCAGCGGCGAGACTGTGACGGTGGACGAAGCCTATGTCCGCGAGCGGCTCGCGGGGCTGGCCAAGGATACCGATCTGTCCAAGTATATCCTGTAATGGCTTGCATCCCCCGGCCCGCCGATTAGGCTTTGGGCCGAGCAGCAGGAGCGAGCATGATATTTCGAAGCAGGGTGCAGTTGGTGGTTTGCGGCGCGCTGCTTGCCGCTTCGGCCGGTGCGGCGACGCCCAAGCCGGGCGAAACTGCGCCCCAATTCTCGATCAAAATGTTCGATGGCACGAAGACCAGCCTGACGGATTATCGCGGCAAGGTGCTGGTGATCAATTACTGGGCAACCTGGTGCGGCCCGTGCAAAGCCGAAATGCCGATGATGAGCGCGTTTCATCGCAAAAACCGCGATCGCGGCTTTGAAATCGTCGGCGTGGTGACCGAGGACAGCGTGCCCAAGGCCCAACTGGCAAGGGTGGTCGCCGCCTTGTCTTATCCGCTCGCGAGCAAACTGACCGGCAGGTACGGCACGATCAACAACTCGGTCCCGACCAGCTATGTGATCGATCGCAGCGGCCACATTCGCTTTGCCAAAGCCGGATCGTTCACCCGCGAAGAATTCATCGAGGTTGTTGGACCGCTGCTGGATGAGCCGGGCTAAGGAGGAACCCCATGAAAACCCCCGACGACCGCCCGATCTACCGCCTGCTCACCGGCAAGGACGACCGCGCCTTTTGCGAGCGGGTGTCCGAAGCGCTCGAGCAAGGCTGGCGGCTTTATGGTTCGCCAACGATGGCGTGGGACGATGAAGCCGGCGCGATGAAGGCGGCACAGGCGGTGGTCTGGAAGGATGCGAATTGCACATCATAAGTAAATTTTAAGCGGACATGCCTTAAAAATTCGGGCTGGTGCAGTTTGGAGTTTGGCATGTTCGGTAAAAAACCTCTTGCGTTTGGACGCCGTAATGATGGTCCATCGGCCCCGCCGCCTCCGATTGACGGGGACAATGAATATCCCATCAGAAAAATGCGTGATGCACTTGAACTGGCGATTGCACTTTGTACTGATGTGCTGTTGCGGACAGGTCGCGACTGCGGCACGCTTGGTATCCATCGCCAATACCCCCCTAATGTTGGGCGTCAGCTGGCCGAGTGCATAACCTATAACTCAGAAAACCAGCCGTCTTTTCTAGCTTTGGGTCAGACAAAGGATTTCATTGGTTTTAGCTACCAACCTCATTGCAGACTCTTCTTCGTAATTAATGCGATTGGGATCGCCGAAAGTATGGCCTTATCTCCGCAAATGCCGACAAACGCCGCACGTGAACTTTGCAGGGCATTGATCGATGCCCATTTGATGCGAAATTGGATTGATTACATACAACCTACAGGAAAGGCATTAGCAGATGACGCAGAAGCTATTACGAATCTTCTTGTTGCGATGCGTAAATCCATGAAGCAAATTTTTCTTCATGCGCCAGATTGGCTGACGAATGAAGTTGATGTGGAAGCTCAGCTTGTCGACTGGGGTGATGGGTGGCCGGGCGTTCTAACGCATACAATGAAGAGCGATACTGGTCGCCTGAACGGCCTGCCGCTTACTCCTTTCATCGAACAGGTTCTCACAAACTTTCTTGTTGAGGCTCAGATGAACGGAAAAAGAACGCGCAGCTAAGTAAGCCCTACTCCGCCGCCTCCACAACATCCTCGATTTTGTTCGCCTGCCGGTTCCACATGTCGGCATAAAGCCCGTCACGCCGCAGTAACTCGCTGTGGCTGCCGCTTTCCGCCAAGGCCCCATCGGCCAGCACGAAAATCCGGTCGGCGTCGGCAATCGTCGAGAGCCGGTGCGCGATGGAGAGCGAGGTGCGCCCCGTCGAAACCCGGTGCAGCGTGGCGAGGATGTCCTGTTCGGTGCGGGTGTCGAGCGCCGAGGTCGCTTCATCGAGTAGCAAGATCGGCGGGTTTTTGACCAGCGTTCTTGCAATCGCGACGCGCTGCTTTTCGCCGCCCGAGAGCTTGAGCCCGCGCTCGCCCACTTCGGTGTCGTAGCCTTGCGGCAGGCGTTTGATCAAGTCGGACAGCGCCGCACCTCGCGCCGCTGCGTCGACTTCGGCCTGCCCCGCGCCGTCGCGTCCATAGGCGATGTTGTAGCCGATGGTGTCGTTGAACAGCACCGAATCCTGCGGGACGATGCCGATCGCCTGGCGCAAGCTGGCCTGCGTCACTTCGCGGATGTCCTGCCCGTCAATCAATATCCGCCCCGACCACGGATCGTAAAACCGGAACACCAGCCGCGCGATCGTGCTCTTGCCCGCTCCAGATGGCCCGACCACCGCGACTTGCCAACCGGCGGGGATTTCGAAACTCAGTCCTTTCAGGATCGTGCGATCGGGCTCGTAACCGAACACCACATCTTCGAAGACCAACGTCGGCCGGCTGACCACCAGCGCGGGTGCACCGGGCGCATCGCGAACCTCAACCTCAGTATCGATCAGCGTGAACATCGCCGCCATGTCGATCAGGCCCTGGCGGATCGTGCGATACACCATCCCGAGCATGTCGAGCGGGCGGAACAGCTGGGTCAGGTAAGTCTGCACGAACACCAGCTGGCCGACGGTGTATTTGCCCTGCGCCCAGCCATAGACCGTCCACGCCATCGCGCCCGCCATCAGCAGGTTGACGATCAGCGCCTGCGCGATGTTGAGCAGGCCGAGCGAATTTTCCGATTGCACCGCTGCATCGGCATAAGCGCTGGTGGCCTGAGCATAGCGCGCCTGTTCGCGCGGTTCAGCGGCGAAGTATTTGACCGTTTCGTAATTGAGCAGCGAATCGACCGCGCGGCTGAGCGCCTGCCCATCCAACCGGTTCATCCGTTCGCGCAGATGCGTGCGCCATTCAGTGATCCAGCGGGTCACGGCGATATAGGCGATGACGGCCACCGCGGTCGCCGCGACCAGACCCCAGCCGAAGGTATAGTAAAAGATTACCGCCACCACGATCAGCTGGATGATGGTCGGCGCAATGTTGAACAGCAGGAAATACAGCATCGTGTCGATGCTCTTGGTCCCGCGCTCGATCACCTTGGTAACCTCGCCGGTGCGCCGCGCGAGGTGGAAGCGCAGCGACAGCCGGTGGAGCCGCGCGAACACATCCTCGGCCAGCCGCCGCGTGGCATCCTGGCCGACGCGCTCGAACACGATGTTGCGCAAGTTGTCGAACACCACCCCGCCGAACCGGCCGACCCCGTAAGCCACCACCCAGCCCAGCGCGAGCTGGAGCGCGGCGGGCCCGCGCAGGCTCATCGCGTCGATCGCCCACTTGAGGAAGTAGGGCAGGCTCATGCTGAGCGTCATCGAGGCGAGGATCAGCAGGCACGACAGCACGATCCGCCAGCGCAAGCCGGGGCGGTCGCTCGGCCACAGGTACGGCAGGAAGCGCAGCAGCGTGCCCCAGCCATCGTGAGCTACTTCGCGTTTGGGAGTTTCGTTTAAGTCAGACGGCATCCAGCCCATGTAGGGCGGCCGTGGGTAAATGCAAAAGCGGCACTTTTGCTTTGGCTCGTACCCGCCAGGTAGGGTTGTGACTCGATGTTCGGGGTTGTGCGTTTTCCTACATGCCCGCAGTCTGCCAAGTTGCTTGCCGTCACCCTCGGCCAGGTCAGGAATCCGCGCTGTTCGTTTTAGTCGACCCCGCGATGGCCAGTTCCTATTGCCGCCCGCAAGATTGCATTTCAAACACCCAGGATGGGACTTCAGCTTTTTCGCTCAGGACAGTGGTCCAAGCGGTCCAAGCGGCTGCTGACCTGATTTCAGAGATGCCGATGCGTTGCCTAGCGGTACCCCCCCTGCGGCAGATCGAAATAAATCCGCCGGGTCGAGAAATCGATCGCGATCCGGTCGAGCGAACGCATATCGCGCATGCCCAGGAACAGTGCGGGCTTTTCCGCGAGGCCCAGCGCCTTGAACGGCGGCGCATCGGCATAAGCGATCACCACGTTGCCGAAATTCATATCGTTGATCTTGAGGTTGCGCGCCACGCCCAGATCGGCGGTGATTTCCTGTCCAGTGACGCTGCGCAAAATCATCGTGCCGGTTTCATGATGTTTGGCCAGCGCGGTCTGCAGCGCGCGGTTGCCGATCGAGTATTCTGCGCCGGTATCGATCACCACGTTAACCCTGACCCCGTCGATCACCGCGTCGGCCATGATCAGCTGGCCCGAGCGGCGCCGCGCGGTAACGACAATGTCATAGCCGCGATTGCCGCCCAATGCCTTGGCATCGTCCACCGCGATCAGGCTCTTGCGGAAATCGATCTGGACCCGCTGGCCTTGCAAGCTGTCGAGCCCGAGGATCCCGTCAGCGCCAATGTCCGCGCCGGGCAGCAGCGGGACGAGCAAGCTGTAGAAACTGCGCTGGCCCAGATCGATCTGGTCGATGATTACGGTATCGACATCCTGGACCCCGGCCACCCCGATCAACCGCGCGCGGCTGTTCGAACGCAGCGCCAACTGGCTGGCCAAAGCAGTGCTGAGCACGGTGTTCTGCGCGCCGGTATCGATCAGAAAGCGGAACGGCCCCTGATCGGCAATTCGCACAGCCACGGTCATCCGGTTGGCGCGGTCAGCCGAAATTGCCAGAATATCGACCGTGGTGGCGGGCTGTGCGCTTTCCTGCCCGGCGATAAGCGGAAACGCGGTGGCGAGCGGGATCAGCGCGACCAGCAAAGGGTGCAGCGGCATCGGGGGTTCCTCTCCGCGCGCAGCAATACCACGAAATCGTCCTTGCAACCATGACCACAGTGATGCGCGGCGTTCGCACTTGGTTAACGCAGATTTGCTATGCGCGGGGGATGGATACCCTTGCTGACCGGGCGTTGCGCAAACTGCGCGAGCTGCATTTCAACCGCACGGTGCGCGCGGTACTGGCCGCGCCGAGCGTGCGCCCGGACGTTGCCCGCAGCGGTGCCGAAGCCGATGTCAAAGCCGGTGCCAAAGCCGATGCCACGGCCGATCGTGGCGTGGTGATCTTTTCGATGATCGGGACGCGAGTGTTGCTGCCCTATCTGGTGGCCGCCAAATCGCTGCATGCGCGGCTGGGGCGCGGGCGCTTTGCCATTCTTGATGATGGCACGCTGACCACGGCTGACCGCGCGGTGCTCAATGACCATCTGGGCAACCCGCAAATGTTTGCGATTGGCGATGTCGATGTGGGTGATTGCCCGCGCGGCGGGTGCTGGGAACGGCTGCTGACCCTGCTCGAGCTGCGCCACGATAATTATGTGATCCAGCTCGATTCGGACACGGTGACGCTGGGGCCGGTTGACGAGATCAACGCGGCGATCGATCAGGGCCGAGACTTTACCCTGCGCGGAGAAGCCAGCGCGGCATGGCGCCCGGTCGCGCATTTCGGCACCGATTTTTCTGTTATCCCGCCCAGCGCGCATATTCAGATGAAGATCGAAGCGCTGATGCCGCAGGTGTGCAGCGCGGTTGGCGGGCTCGATTATTACGTGCGCGGCTGCGCCGGGTTCGCCGGGTTTGCCCCGGGCGGGCCGGGGCGCGAGCTGGCCGATGCGTTCAGCCGCGCCGCTGCTGCGCAGCTGAGCCCGCAGGTCTGGGCGCAATGGGGCAGCGAACAAGTTATGTCTAATATCTATATCGCCAATGAAGGCGAGCCGGTGCTGCTACCCTATGCGCGCTACCTTAACTTCTGGAACGAAGACGTAGCGGCTGACGCGGCGTTTGTGCACTTTGTCGGCACGTTCCGCTATCATGGCGGGGCTTATGCGGCGGCGGCGCGAACCGCGATCGCCGCGCTGCGCTGACCCGCCTAGCGTTTCAGCACCAGGTCGCGCAACTCGATCAGCCGGTTGCGGGCAAACATCGCCATCCAGCCGCCATAGATAATGCCGCCGGCCGCCACCAACAGCACCAGACGTAGCAACGCGGGTATGATGGGCTGAGCGGGCAGGGTCTGATCGAGCAGCGTCACCCCCAGTGCCATCGCCAGCGCGCCTAGCACCGGCGGCAGCAACGCATCGCGCAAATCGCGCGCATGCACTCCGATCAGCGGCATGATCCACAGCGCCGAGATTATGGTCAGCAGCGGATAGGCCACCAACCAGCTTGCCGCGATTCCCGGCGCACCCCAGTGCACCCCGACCAGATAGCACAGCGGCATCAGCACCGCGCCGAGCACCGCCGAACGGGTGGTCACGCGCGGGTGTCCACAGGCATTGGCGGCGGGGCCGAACAGCACGTGCATCGTCATCCACGGCATCGCCAGGCACAGCAGCTGGACAATCGGCGCGCTGGCCATCCATTTTTCCCCAAGCATCACCCGCACCGCCGGAAAAGCGACGGCGGCAAGGCCAAGGCAAAACGGCATGGCGATGGTCATGATTACCCGCACCGATTTAAGGAACCCGGCAGCGACCGCGCTCAGATCGTCCTGGATTTGCGCATAGGCCGAAAAGGCGACCTCGTTGAGCGGCGGCACCACCTTGGTCACGAAGATCTGCGAAAGGAACAGCGCTGTGGTGTAAAACCCCAGCTCGTGCGGTTCGAAGGTCCGGCCCGCGACGATGATGTCGGCCTGGGTTTGCATGAACCAGAAAATCTGGCCGGCCATGATCGTTCCGCCGTACCCCGCCAGCGCGCGCGCCCCGCGAAAATTGAAGCTAGGCCACATCCACGCCTTGGCGACGGTAATCGTCCCAAGCGCGCGTGTGGCGAACATCACGAACGGCGCAGCGACCAGCGTCCACACGCCAAAGCCCGACAAGGCGCAGAGCAAAGCCGTCGCCGCACTGAGCAAGGCCGAAACGACGTTGACCTGGGCTTGCCGGCGAAAGTCCATCGCGCGCGACAGCACGGCATAGCCAAGCGCCTGAAACGGGTTGGTCAGATAGATCAGCGCCTGCACCCGCAGCATATCGGCGATGATCGGTTGCCGGTAATAGGCCGCGACCAGTGGCGCGAGCAGGATCTGCACCACCGTCAGCGCCACATTGACCACGATCAGCAGCCCGAACAACTGGCGCAATTGCTCTTTGCCGCCATCGCGCTGGGCGATCGCGGCGTTGGCAAAGCCGTAACCGTTGAGCAATCCAAACAGCACCAGCACCACGCTGGTCATCGCGAACAGCCCGTAATCGGTCGGCGAGAGAATGCGGATGACCATGAAGGTCGAGCCCCAGGCGACCAGCTGGCTGAATATCTGTGTGCCCGAACGCCAGATCACAGCGCTGCGCACCTGACTGCGCAGCTTGGCATCCTCACCGGGCGACGCTGGGCTGGGTATTTCGGGAGCCGCGCTCATGCTTGCCCGCCGCTAAGCAGAGCGGCGAGCGAAGGTCGCTTGGCCCCGCGCGCCATCGACCGCCGCCGCCAACCGAGCATCGGCCGCGCCAGTCCGGGCAACACCCGCCACAGCGCAAACGACAATGACCAGACCGCGCCTTGGACCTGGCCGCGTGCCGCGCGCAGCTCGGTTAGCCCGCGGGTAATTTCGCCCCCTGCGATCCGCAGCAGCGCATGCTCGAAATCGAGCGCGCGGCGAGTTTCATCGAGCATTGCAGTGATCGCAACTTGCGCCGGGTGGTCACCGGGCAAGCGTTGCCGGGCCTTGAGATAGACTTTGCGGCTCCCTTGCAGCAGCAGCAAGGCGTTGGCCGAAGCCGAGTGCGGCCGCACCCGGTATTCCGCCAGCACCCGGTCGATATAGAGCACGCTTCCGCCCAGTTCGAGCAGCCGCACCCACAGATCGAGGTCCTCGGCGTGGCTCATGCTTGGATCAAACCCGCTAACCGCATCGAAGTCGGCGCGGCGAAAACTGGTGCCGATATAAACGCTGAAGCTGCGGTCGATTACTTCGGTCAGGCTGCCGTGGATCCCGTCGCCGTGGCCTTGCGGATCGACAAAGCACAAGCGCTCGCTGGGCAGCGCGCCAAACAGCAAGGCGTTGCAGGTCGCCAGCCGGACCGCGGGTTCGGCTTCGAGCAACGCCGCCATCGTCGCGAGATAATCGGGCCGGAACCGGTCGTCTCCATCAAGCAGCGCAACAAGCGGCGCTGTAGTGGCGGCGATGGCGGTGTTGCGCGCGGCCGAAACGCCGTGATTGGCGGTCGTTATGAAGCGGATGCGCGGATCGCTCAGAAACGGAGCGACCGCGGCGGCGACATCGTCCGGCGCGCCGTCGTCGATAACGGCGCACTCCCACTGCTCCAGCGATTGCGCCTGCAGCGATTCCAGCGCTTCGCATAGCACGTGCGCCACGCCATAGGCCGGCACGATCACGGCGATCCGCGGCGGAGCGGCAGATAAAAGGGCAGGGGCGACCTCGGCCATGGTGCGCGGCTATAACAAACACGCGTTAATCATCAGCTTACGCAGCAAAAAAGCGCGAAATCCCAACACCGGATTGCCACAGGCGGCGCAACCATCGGCCGACTGACTTCAAAAACCCGCGCATTTCCGGGAACTTCCGCGGCTTTGAAATAAAATTGCAAAAAGGCGTTGACCGACTCAGAGGGCCTCCATATATGCCCGGTCA
>JANMCG010000013.1:0-8127 GCA_031361075.1 Novosphingobium sp.
TGCGGCTGGCGTTTTAGTGGCTGGCGCAGCCTTGGCGGCCGGGGCCGATTTGACAAACAGGCCAAGCTGCTTGAATTCGCTCGCCAGCAGATAATAGACCGTGACGCGGTTCTTGGTCCGGTCGGCTTTCATCTGCTCGCCGACTTTGGCGATTGCTGCGTCGAGCACGCTGTCGGGCTGCGACAGCGCCAGTTTTTTCTTGAGGAAATTGTTGCGGACCCGATCGGTCTCAGCCTTGTCGCTGAACGAAACCAGCGCCGAATCGCGATTGCGCAACGCAATCCCGCAATACCGGACCAGTCCTGCAATCGCCGCATCATCGGCGTTCGTGACATATTTCTTGACGTCTGCGGCCCAATCGGTTGCCATATTCCACTCCCTACGACCTCAGCAATCAATCGATTGCCAGATAATCCCTGTACTCAAGGCACGGGCCGGAGTCGTAGCGGATTCTTCAGTGCGGTCCAGCCGCAATCGGGTGCAATACCCAGCCGCTAAATTCAGGCCGCAAGCGCCAGATCAAGCCGCTGCCATATTTCAGTCAGCGCGGTGGTCAGATCGTGCATCATCGCCGGGGTATGCGCCGGGCCGGGGGTAAACCGCAGTCGCTCGGTGCCGCGCGGCACAGTCGGGTAATTGATTGGCTGCACATAGATGCCGTATTCGGCGAGCAGGATATCGGCGATGGTCTTGGCCTTGACCGGATCGCCGACCATCAACGGCACGATATGCGTGGTTGATAGCATGACCGGCAATCCGGCGTCGCTTAGCATCGCTTTAAGGGCTGCAGCGTTGATCTGCTGAGCATCGCGCTCGGCCGAGCTGGCTTTGAGATGCCGCACACTGGCAAGCACACCGGCGACCAGCACCGGGCTGAGCGAGGTCGTGAAAATGAACCCTGGTGCATAGCTGCGGATCACATCGATAATCCGGGTGTCGGCGGCAATATATCCGCCCATCACGCCGAAGGCTTTGCCCAGCGTGCCTTCGATAATGTCGATCCGGTGAGCGGCTTCGTCGCGATCAGTGATTCCGCCGCCACGCGGCCCGTACATGCCGACCGCATGCACTTCGTCGATGTAGGTCAGCGCATTGTACTTGTCAGCCAGATCGCACAGCGCATGAACCGGGGCGACGTCGCCCTCCATCGAATAGACGCTTTCAAACGCGATCAGCTTGGGCACTGCCGGGTCTTCAGCTGCCAGAAGTTCTTCCAGATGTGCCAGATCGTTGTGTCGAAACACGCGCTTCTCGGCCCCGGAGTTGCGGATGCCCGCGATCATCGAGGCGTGATTGAGCGCGTCGGAAAATATCACGCAGCCGGGCAATAATTTGGCCAGCGTCGACAATGTCGCATCGTTCGAGACGTAACCGCTGGTGAACAGCAGCGCGCCATCCTTGCCGTGCAGATCGGCCAGTTCTGCTTCCAGATCGACATGGTAATGCGTATTGCCGCCGATGTTGCGGGTGCCGCCTGAACCAGCGCCGACATCGTTCAGCGCCTCTTCCATCGCGGCGATGACCTTGGGGTGCTGGCCCATCGCCAAGTAATCGTTCGAGCACCACACGGTGATATCTTTGGGCCCATTGTGCCCGGCAAAGCAGCGCGCGTTGGGATACGAACCCTTGTTGCGCAAAATGTCGATGAATACCCGGTAGCGGCCTTCCGAATGAAGCCGGTCAATCGCTGCATCGAAGATCTGATCGTAATTCACGTGCTCACCGCCTCAAGGCTGGGTCCTTACAGCAGGACTCGATCAGCCGGTTGTGCCGCGCGCTTTACGCCAACCCGCGCAGCATATCCAGCGGATATCCGCGCGCACAATTTCACGGACCCGAATCGGAAAAACCAATTTTTAGGCCAGTCTCAACAGCGTGGAATTCGAGCCACTCCCAATCGTGTCCGGGGACGACCACCAAACCCGGCGCTTGCGTTTTGAGCGCACGAATGGTGCGCAGCCAGGCGAAAACCTCGGCGCGATTTTCCGGCGCGAACCAGGTTTCGACCAGCCGCGAACGTCCGCGCAGTTCCTGCCAGTTTTGCGCAAAGCTAGCATTATCGCCGGCAAACAGCAGCTCGCGTCCATTCGACATACGGACGTAAATCAGTTGCGATCCCGGAGTGTGACTATCGGGCGCCGGGATAACAACTACGCCCGGGGCGACCGCTTGTGGTGCAATGCCGTTTAACCGCGGCGTTGGTACTGTGCCCTGCCACGCCAGCTTGGCCGCCAGCAGCGCGGGCGGAACCTGCCGCGGATTGAGCCACGCGGCTTCGACCAAAGCCCTCCCGCCGCGCGCCGCCAGCGCGCCCAGATGGTCGGCGTGTTCGTGAGTCACCAGATTTATTCCGGCCCGGTCAAGCGCGGTCTCGATCCTGCGCTGGGCTGCGGCGTTGTAATGCTCGGCCCCCGCCGCTGTTGCAATTTGGGGAGTAACTCCGCTTTCGATCATCACCGCGCGTCCGCCGCGGACCGGCAGGCGAAACGCCATATATCCAACCAGCCGGCGCTTCATGCCGGATCCGGCAATCATCAGATTACCGGGCAAGCGCCGGAATGCCGTGCGTTCGGCCTCGACTGCATCGGGCGCGGCGCCGGGGATGCTGGCGGCGAGGCGGCGCAATTCGGCAATTGTGATCGGCTTGGCGGGCAGATTGCCACCGCTGTTGTCGAGCAGAAACCAGTAATACGGCACCCCAATTGCCAGAATTATTATCATCAGGAACAAGTTCAGGCGCCGGGTCATCACAGCACCTCTAGGTGCGACAACCCGTAGCTGGCAAGTGCTGGGGTCAAGGCTGCGATGCCGGGGTCGGCTTTAGTAAACAGCGCATAGTCAGGCGCGGCGCGGGTAAAGCTGTGGCCTTGCGTGAGCTGCACGATCCGGCGGGCAATCCCGGCGGCTCCATCGACGAAACGAACATGCGGCCCGAACGCTTCGGCCAGTTCGGTAACGAGCAGCGGAAAATGCGTGCAGGCCAGCACCACTGTGTCGATCTCGCCGCCGCCTGGTTGATCGCGCAGCCCCGTTGCGGCGCGTGTCACCACCGCCTGATTGACCAACTTTCCGCGCAATTTGCCCTCTGCTGCTTCAACCAGATCGGGCGCGGCAAACCGCAGCAAGCGCTTGTCCGCGGCAAATTCGGCCTCGAGCCGGTCGACATAACCTTGGCGGATGGTCGCGGCGGTGCCGAGCAGGCCGATCGTGCCGGTGCGGGTCTGCTCGGCGGCTGGCTTGATCGCCGGGACTGTGCCGACGATCGGCACCGCGAGCACATCGCGGACCATGCCCAGCGCGATCGTGCTGGCGGTGTTGCAGGCGATGCAGATGAGCCGCGGCTTGAACCGTTCGGACATCCGCCCCAGCAAGCCGCAGACCCGCGCGGCAATTTCGGCCTCGGTCTTTGGGCCATACGGCAAACCGGCGTTGTCGGCGGCGTAAATGAACGGCGCAGCAGGCAGCGCAGCACGCACCGCGCGCAGCACCGACAAACCGCCCACGCCCGAATCAAACAGCAGGATCGGTGCGGTTGCATCCATTTGGGCAGTAATCCTTCACTACGCGCTTGTTATTCTTACGACCTTGTAGCTACCACTGGCCGGGGAAGGGAAGGTGCCGCGATGGAAACCTTGTATGCCGTGCTGCTGGGCTATCTGCTCGGGTCAATCCCGTTCGGGCTGATCCTGACACGGTTGTTCGGCGCGGGCGATTTACGCAGCATTGGTTCGGGCAGTATCGGTGCGACCAACGTGCTGCGCACCGGGCGCAAGGGACTGGCGATTGCCACGCTGCTGCTTGACAGTTTGAAAGGCATGTTGGCGGTCTGGCTGGCGGCCCAATGGTGGCCGCTCGCCTCGCCAGATCCGGCCCCGCTTGCCGGGCTGGCCGCAATCGTCGGCCATTGTTTCCCGGTGTGGTTGCGGTTTAGCGGCGGCAAGGGAGTGGCGTCGGCGCTTGGCGTGGTGCTTGCCTTGGCTTGGCCGGTCGCGTTGATCTGCGCGCTCATCTGGCTGGCGGTGTTTGCGCTGGCGCGGATTTCCTCGCTCTCCGGGATGAGCGCGGCTGCCGCCGGGCCGGTGGCCGCGCTGGTGCTGGGATATTCGCAGCTCGCCCCGGCGCTCGCCGGGATTGCGCTGGTGGTGCTGTGGCGGCACCGGGCCAACATTACCCGGCTGCGCGCCGGAACCGAACCGCGCGTCGGGCACAAGGCATAGCGTGATGCTATCGCAGGATGAAGCCTTCGCCCGCATCCGCCTGCTCCGCTCGCCCAATATCGGCCCGGTCAGCTATCGCCAGCTGTTGCTGCGGTTCGGCGATGCCAAGGCCGCGCTGGCGGCTTTGCCCGATCTCGCGGCGCGCGGCGGTTCTCCCTATCGTGCCGCGAGCGAGGAGCGGGTCAGCGCCGAGATCGCTGCCGCCCGTGCTGCTGGGGCACGCTATCTGTTTCACGACGCGGCGGAATATCCGCCTGCGCTAGCCGCGCTCGATACTGCACCGCCAATCCTGACGTATCGCGGTGATCTGGGCCTGGGCATGCGTCCGGCGGTGGCGATTGTCGGTGCGCGCAATGCTTCTGCCGCCGCGGTCAAGCTGGCGCGGCAATTTGCCGGAGAGCTGACCGAGGCAGGCTTTGTGGTGGTCTCTGGCCTGGCCCGCGGGATCGACGGCGCGGCGCATCAGGCGGCACTCAGCGGCGGCACCATCGCGGTGATCGCCAGCGGGATCGACATTGCCTACCCGCCCGAACACGCCGGTCTGCAGGAAGCCATTGCCACGCAAGGCTTGCTGCTGGCCGAGCAACCGCCGGGCACCGAACCGCTCGCGCGGCATTTTCCCGCGCGCAACCGGATCATCGCCGGGCTGGCGGCGGGCACGCTGGTGGTCGAGGCGGCACCCAAGTCGGGCTCATTGATTACCGCGCGGCTGGCGGGCGAGGCTGGGCGCGAGGTGATGGCAGTGCCAGGATCGCCGCTCGATGCGCGTGCGCAAGGCTGCAATCAGCTGATCCGCGAAGGCGCCGTGCTGGTCCAATCGGCCGCCGATGTGATCGAGTTGATCAGCGGGTTCGACGGCCAGCCGCGCTCGACCTTTCGTGAACAGGCCGCGGCGTTCGATCGGCTGCCCGATGATCTCGGGCATACTCCGGCTGACGTTGAAAGTTTGCTGACTACCGCGCCGATCGGGGTCGACGAGCTGATCCGGCAAAGCGGCGATGGCACCGCGGCGGTGCAGCTGGCGCTGCGCGAGCTGGAGCTGGGCGGGCGGCTGGTGCGTCACGCCGGTGGCCGGGTCAGCCGCGCCGTTTAACGGCTCAATGCGTCGCGTTGATACAAGTTTTTCCATGACCGACAGTGTCATATGATCCTGCACCCGGCCTGGACCGTGGTTACACAGGGGAGAACGCCATGTTTATCAAAAAGACGGCACTGGCCATAGTCGCTATGTCGCTCATCGCGCTGCCGGCGCAAGCTCCGGCCAAGGAAGCCGAAGCGGTCAAGGTCCAGAGCAAGGGCGCGTTCAAGGGCGCATCGCGGATTGCGATTGCCGCGTTCAACGTCGGGTTCATCCTTGAATCGACCGACCAGACCAAAAAAACCGGCGGAATGATTGGCGCTTTCGGCGGCACGACCAAAGCCAAAAGCACGCTGGTTGGTGTTACCCCGGCGATGATGCAACAAATCACCGATGCGGCTTATGCCGATTTTGCCAAGCAAATGGCGGCCAAAGGGATTGCGATTGTCCCGCCTGCAGAGCTGTTTGCCGATCCCGGCTTTGCCAAGCTCAAGACCCGGCCCGGGCCAACCGAAATCAGCATCGAGCTCGAAAAAGGCAGCAAGGGTAAAGCCACTTACTTCAAGCCCACGGCCATGCCCGCACAAATGATGCTGGCCAGCGACTTTGCCGGCAGCGGGTTTGGCAGCATCGGGTTGAGCATGGCTGGCGGGCAGAACGAATACTGGCTGGCGACCTATGCCAAAGCCGCTGCCGTCCCGGTTGTCGATGTCACTTATCTGATCGATTTTTCGCAGCAGCAACGTCCCGGGGCTTTCAGCTTTTCGGGCATCAAGGTGAACGCCAATCTTGGCATCGTGCCCACGTATTCGAAGCTCACCGTAATGGGCCCGGGTGGCCAACGCGACCTGCTAACCCTTGGGCAGCCGGTTTCGGTCGATGGCGACTTTATCGAAGTGAGCGGAGCCAGTTCGGGTGCGGACAAGACGCTTCAATCGGTTGCTAACGTCGGCGCCGGGCTGCTCGGACCCGCCGGGATGATGTTTGGCAAAACTCGCAAGTTCAATTTTACCGCCAAGCCGGGGAATTACGAAGCCGGTGCGACCAAAGCGGCGTCGCTGGCTAATGACCGCCTGATTGCGCAGTTGCTCTTGCTACGCTGATCCGCGTGCGGCTGATTGGGGCTTGACGGGGAGCCAGCGCGCTCCCCACCCTCGCGCGTACACATACGCGTAAGGGGTTAGTCAATACCGTCATGCAACTCGTCATCGTTGAATCGCCGGCGAAAGCCAAAACTATCGAGAAATACCTGGGCAAGGACTATATGGTCCTCGCATCGTATGGCCACGTCCGCGATTTGCCGCCCAAAGATGGGTCGGTGCGGCCCGACGACGAGTTCGCGATGGACTGGGAGGTTTATGGCGACAAGGCGCGCCAAGTCAAAGCGATCACCGATGCTGCCAAAACCGCCGATCGCCTGATTCTCGCGACTGACCCTGACCGTGAGGGCGAGGCCATCTCGTGGCACGTGCGCGAATTGCTCGCCAAAAAGAAAGCGCTGCCCAAGGAGGTTGAGCGGGTCACTTTCAACGCGATCACCAAGGATGTGATCCTCGAGGCGATGAAGCACCCGCGCGAGCTCGATCAGGATCTGATCGATGCGTATCTCGCCCGCCGCGCGCTTGATTATCTGTTCGGCTTTACCCTGTCGCCGGTGCTGTGGCGCAAGCTGCCCGGAGCCAAAAGCGCGGGCCGCGTGCAATCGGTCGCGCTGCGGCTGATCTGCCAGCGTGAGCGCGAGATCGAACTGTTCCGCGCTGATGAGTATTGGTCGGTGCTGGCGCAGCTGGAACACCTGGGCACCAAGTTCGCGGCGCGGCTGGTCAAGTTCGATGGGCTAAAGCTCGAGAAGCTGAGCTTTGGCAATGAAGGGATTGCTGCGCGCGCCAAGGCACTGGTCGAGGCCGCGACCTTCCGGGTCGAGGAAGTCGAAACCAAACCGACCCGGCGCAACCCGTACCCGCCATTCACCACCTCCACGCTGCAAATGGAGGCTTCGCGCAAGCTGGGCTTCTCGGCCAGCCACACGATGCGGGTGGCGCAGGGACTGTATGAAGCGGGCGCGATAACCTACATGCGGACCGACGGTGTGCAGATGGATTCAAGCGCCATTTCGGCCGCGCGGGTTGCCATCACAGAACGCTACAAGAATGGCAACTACCTCCCTGAAAAGCCGCGCGTTTATGAAACCAAGGCCAAGAATGCGCAGGAAGCGCACGAAGCGATCCGCCCGACCGAATTTACCCGCGACAAGTTCGGCAGCGGCGACGAGGGTAAGCTCTATGAGCTGATCTGGAAGCGCGCGATTGCCAGCCAGATGGCGTCCGCCGTGATCGAGCGGACCAGCGTTACTTTGCGTGAAGGAACCGGCCAGCACGAGTTGCGCGCCAGCGGCCAAGTGGTCAAATTTCCCGGCTTCCTTGCGGTTTATGACGAAAGCCTCGACCAGAAGACCGACGCCGAGGACGACGAAAGCGCGATGCTGCCGGTGCTCAACAGTGGCGATACCCCGGCCAAGCTGGGGGTCGAGGCCAACCAGCACTTCACTCAGCCGCCGCCGCGTTTTTCCGAAGCCACGTTGGTCAAGCGGCTTGAAGAGCTCGGCATCGGGCGGCCGTCGACTTATGCCTCGACTCTGCAGGTGCTCAAGGACCGCAATTATGTTCGCACCGAGAAGAACCGTTTTTTTGCCGAGGAAAGCGGACGTTTGCTGACCGCTTTCCTCGAGCGGTTTTTCCCGCGCTATGTGGCGTACGAGTTCACCGCCGGGATGGAAAACGAGCTTGATGATGTGTCGGGCGGGCGGGCTGAATGGAAGGCCGTGCTTGAAGA
>JANMCG010000105.1:0-4246 GCA_031361075.1 Novosphingobium sp.
CGGATAGACCGCGTCAAGCTCGGCCAGCGCCCACGGCACCATGCCCAGCGGGCCGTTGTGTTTGGCCAGCCCTTCGAGCACTTCCCAGCTCAGGTTGAGCCCATCATGCTCGCAATAAGGGCTCTCCAGCCGCATCAGCACCCGCAGACAATGCGCGTTGTGATCAAACCCGCCGCGGCTGAGCAGCGCATTGTCGAGCGCTTCTTCGCCGGCGTGGCCGAACGGCGGGTGGCCGATATCGTGCGCGAGGCACAGCGCTTCGGTCAGGTCCTCGTCGATGCCCAGCGCACGCGCGATCACTCGCCCGATCTGCGCGACTTCAAGGCTGTGCGTCAGCCGGACGCGGTAATGATCGCCATCGGGCGCGACGAACACCTGGGTCTTGTGGCGCAGGCGGCGGAACGCGATCGAATGGACGATCCGGTCACGGTCGCGCTGCCAGGCGCTGCGCGGGCCGCGGGCCAGTGCCGCTTCAAGCGCAAACTCTCGCCCCCGGCTGAGCGCGGGCTTGCTGGCGTAAGGCGCGGTCATCGCGCGATCTGGCCGATCAACCCATGATCCAATCGACTGCAGCCTCGGCATGAATCCGTGTGCAATCGTAGATCGGCAGGACATTGGCGCTGGTCGGCACGATCATTTCCAGTTCGGTGCAGCCCAGCACAACCGCCTCGGCACCGTCCTGCGCAAGATTGGTGATGATCGTCTTCAATTCGCGCTCGCCATTGCGGGTCGCTTTGCCGACCATCAGTTCGTCGTAGATGATCCGGTCGAGCGCGTCGACAAACGCCATTTCGGGCGGCAGCAATTCGATGTTGCGGGCGATCAGTTTCTGCCGGTAAAAACTTTCGAGCATCACGTTGCGGGTGCCCAGCAGCCCGGCTTTTTCGATCCCGTCAGCGGCCATTTTGTAAGCCACGCAATCGGCAATGTGTATCACCGGCACCTTTACCGCCGCTGCCACCTGGTCGTACACCTTGTGCATCGAATTGGCACCGATGAGCACCGCGGTGGCCCCGGCTTTCTCAAGCCGTTTGGCGCTGTCGGCCAGAACCTTGGCCGCACGCTGCCATTGCGCGGCAGTCGACAGCCGCGACAGATCGGCAAAGTCGAGGCTTTCGATCAGCAACGGTGCGCTGCTGCGCAACCCGGCGCGGGCCTGCACCAATTTGTTGATGCGTTCGTAATAACTGCGGGTCGAAAGCCAGCTCATGCCGCCAATCAGGCCAAGTTTGCGCAAACGATCTACTCCTCGTGCGGGAAATGCTGCTTTGCAGCGCACTTAGGGGAGGCGGCGCGGCGCGTCCAGACGCGCGGTTAATCAACTTGGCGCGGGTGGCAGTCCATGCGCCGCAAGCCAGCGCGCGACGTCGCCGGCGCTGGCTTGCGGCACTTCCTGCTGCGGCAAGTGCCCCGAATCCGGGTAAACGATCACCGTGGAGCCGCCGATCGCACGGCCAAACCACTGCGCTGAAGCGGGATCGATCAGCCGGTCATGCGCGCCCCAGATGATCATCACCGGCAGTCTCAGCGCGGCCAGCTGCGCGGGTTTGAACGCCACCCAGCCCGCGCCGAACCGGTCAAGCGTGGCTTGCCGGTTGCCCGGATAACGCAGCATTTCCCAGAACCGGTCGACCGTGGCCGGGGTCACAACCGCTTGATTGAACACCGACTGGCGCAAGCTCTGCTCGATCACAAACCGCGGCGTGACCGTCAGCATCAGGTTACGCAGCAGTGGCATCCGCGCGATCTTGAACCCGATATTACCCGGTTCCTTGCCGGTGCGCGGCGCTCCGGCCGCATCGAGCAACACCAACGCGGTCAGCTTGTCGTCGTGCGCCAGCGCATAATGCAGCGCGTTGGCACCGCCCATCGAATTGCCCGCGAGCGCAAATTTGTTCAGCCCAAGTCTGACGGCCACCTGATCGACGGTCGCGACGAAAGCGGCGGGCGAATAGTTTCCGCCAGGGCTGGGCCCGGTAAGTCCATGTCCGATCTGGTCGAACCGGATCACGCGGTACTGCTTGCTCAATTGCGCGGCCCACGGGTCCCAGGTGTGCAAATCATCGTTCGAGCCGTGCAGCAGCACGATGGCCGGACCATTGCGCGGGCCTTCATCGCGCAGATGCACCGTCAGGCCATTGTCCAGCGCGAGAAACTGCGATGGCGCACGACCGTATGTGGCGCGCAGGGCAGCCGGATCGGCATCAGGGGTGCGCAGCGCCAGGTAAAGTCCCAGCAACAGCACGACGATCAGCAGCAAGCCCCGACCAAGCCACTTCACCGCTGCATCCCGCCGATCCAGCGCTGGACCGCGGCCAGGCCATCCGGATCGAGCTTGGCGCGGCCCAGTTCGGGCATCGCCACTCCGCCTTCAAGACTGGCCATCCGGTAATATAAAATCGAATGTGCCGCGTCCCCGGGGACAACGTCGAATTCAAGGTTGCCCGAGCCGCGCCCGGCCGCGACCGGGCGCTTGCCAAGGCCTAGCTTGATCGGATCGTTTTCCAGCCAGCCAAGGTACAGCCCCGAATTCGATGCCGCGCCATTGGGGTTGTGGCAATGGGCGCAGTTGACATCGAGATATCCACGCGCGGCATCGGCAGCCGGAGCAGTAGTGCGTGCCTCCCACAGCGGGATCCGCCGCGCGACTTGCGGCACCTGGTCAAGCTGGCCCGCTTGCTGGAACGCGCTGAGCCAGTCGGCCGACAAGTTGTACGCCTTCGGCCCGATCGGCGTGACTTTGCCCGCCACCCCGTGGCATTCCTTGCACTGGTTCTTGTTCGGCACGGCATAGCTCAGCGGCTGGCCATCGGCCCCCGTCAGCGCGATCCGTTTGCCCCCCAGCGTCAGCCGCGCCTCGCGCTGATCGGCGTCCCACACGTAAGGCAGCGCGGTCCAGCCATCGGCGCGGTGCAGCAGCACGCGGGTTTCGATCAGCTTGCCGCCCAGCTTGAAAGTTTTGATCAGCGCCGCGCCGACCGGCAATTGCAGCAGCCCCGGTCCATCGGCCCGCGCCTTGACGCCCGCCGGGACATAGACAAACCGCAACTTCTCAGCCCCATCGGACCACAGCGGGGTGTTGAGCCGATACGGCATGACTCCCGGCGCTGGCTTCTGCGCGGCGGTATCGGCGAAAAATCCGTATTCGCTCAGCGTCGCGGGATAAGCGCTGCCGCTGACCACGCCAGCATTGACCGCGCGCGTACTGGCCAGCGCCGCAGCAGGCGCAGACTGATGCGCCGCCACTGCGGTGCTCAGCAGCAACAGGGCGGCAACAAGCAGTTTCACGGCACGGCGCGGGCGTTCAGGGCGGCTGGCGCGCCGGTTGGAGTAGCGGCGAGCACGCTGGCATTGGAACCGGTTCTGGAACCGGTTTTGGCACCGGTTTTGGCACTGGTTTTGGCAATGCTGCCGGCCTTGGCACCGGTGCCAGACCGGGCATCGACCAACACGGGCTTTGCCTCAGCCGAACCCACCTTGGCGCCCGGCTTGCTCAGCGCGAGAATGCGACTGTCCTGCCCGGTGACGCTGGGCTGACCGCCCTGGCCATCCCACACGACTGCCGGCAGGGCCCCGCCAAACGCCGCAAGCAATTGCGCGGCACCCGGGATCTGCGGATCGTTGCCCCCGCCGCGCACGGTGTTGGCATCGATCAGCACATTGCGCGGCACCGGGTTGTAAGTCTTGTCAGCGAATTCACGCGGATACGACGCGATCAGCACTTGCGCGGTCGGATTATCGGCCAGCGTGTTGCCGCGCACCGTGACGCGGTCATTGGCCATCACCATCACTCCGGTGCCGCGCCTGACACTGGCGACGATATTGCCCTTGGGCGCGAAATTGGGCGTATCGTTGGCGATCACCAGATTATCGGTGATAAGCGTGTTGCCCCCGCCCATCACTGGCAAATTGGGTAGATCGAACACCAGAATACCGCCGGTGTTACGCGTTACCAGATTGCCGGTGACCAGCGCATCGCGGCTGTTCTCGATCTCGATCCCAGCCACCGATTGTTCGACCATGTTATAGCGGATTGTGATTGCCTTGGATTGTCCGACGTAAATTCCTGCGTCCGACGCGCCCGACACCTTGCAGCCATCCACCAGTACCCCGGTGCTGGAAACCGGATAGATCCCATAGGCGCCGTTGGTTTCCTTGGGTCCGCCGGTCCACGCCACGCGCACGCGGTAATAGACCACATTGTCCGCGCCTTTCGATTTGATCCCGTCGCCTTTGGTATTCTCGA
>JANMCG010000022.1:0-3192 GCA_031361075.1 Novosphingobium sp.
CGGCTGCGGCCAGCAGTGGCGAGTAAGCGCCAAGCGGCGATCGATCCGCAATCGGCACCGCAACCAATGCCGCGAGCGCGCGTTTATCTTGCACGCTCATGCTGGCGCCACCGAACCGCGGAGAACGCCATGTTCAAGAGATTAGCAATTGCCTTGACCGTTGCCGGTCTGGTGCTTGGCGCAACCGCCTGCAACACCGTCAAGGGTGTCGGGCGCGATATTCAATCGGTGGGTGAAGCAGGCTCGCGCGCAATACGCTGATCCAGCGCGAAGCAGTGTTCATCGACTGCCGATTGAGTAAATCTGGCCGCGTTGCTAGCTATGCCACCTCGATTTAAGGGGGTGCCTGCGGTGCGATTTTCTTTTGCTGCTAAATTGCTGACGGCGGCGTGTTTGGCCGTCGCTGTGCCGGCGTCGGCCGATATCATCGTAATGGGCAAATCGCTGAAGGACACCGCGGCTGATCTGGCCAAGTGTCTGCAGAACCGTTGCCCGCCCGATAAGGACGTCGCGGCCAGCGTTGCGCACGCGGAAAATCAGTTCGTTGCTGGCGACTATTCGGGGGCGCAGCGCACGCTGCATGCGTCGCTCGGCCGCAACCGCAAGCACAGCCGTGCCTACCCGCTCGAAGTGTCCAGCCTGCTGCGCGCCAACAGCCGGGTGGCCGAGCATCTGGGCGAAGCGAAGGATTACCAGCTGTCGGTGCTCGATATGCGCAACACGCTTAAGACCGGTTATGGCGAGAACGATTTCCGCACGCTGGTTGCGCAAGTCGAGGTGGGTGACAGCCGCGCCAAGCTTGGCTATCCCGACGAGGCCGAGGCGATCTATCGCGGGGTCGAGGCCCGGGCACTGGGTGCCAAACAATATCGCGTCGCCAGTTTTGCCCGGCTGCGCCGCGCGCTGATCGCCCGCGCCAAATTCGATGCAGAGCCAACCCCAGCCAATCGCGATCGGCTTAACAGCCAGCTTGACGCGCTGATCGCGCAGCCGCTGCCCGGCGCGGATGACTTTATCCTCGCTGCCAAGGTGCTGCGCGCGCGCGAAGATCGCAAGTCGGGGGCCAGCGCCAGCACTGACGAATTGGTCCGCAGCTTTGCCGCCAGCGGGGGCGCCAGTCGTCCTGTGTTGCTGTTCAGCGAACCGCTGACCCGGATCGATCCGCGCCAGCCGGTGCCGGGCGGCGATACCAGCCGCGAAGCGTGGACGCGCTGGTCGACCAACCGCAATGGCGAGTGGGCCGATGTGGGCTTTTGGATCGGCGCCGACGGTCATGTCAGCGATGCCGAGGTGCTGCGATCGTCAGGCTCGATCGCTTGGGCCAAGCCCGTACTCGGCAATGTGACCCGGCGGGTTTATGCGCCGCTGCGCACCGATGGCGATTCGGCTCCGGGGTTTTACATGGTTGAACGCTACACCCTGACCGCGCGCGTCACCGAGGGCGAAACCGGCACGCATTTGCGCACGCGTGAGGCGACCCCGCGGATCGAAATGCTCAGCCTCACTCCCGAAACGGTCGATCTACCGCCCCGACCTAAAGGTTAGCCGGTCGGGAGCGGGCGCGGCGTTCGCGCACGGTCAGCCACGCCAGCAAGCCGATCGGCCCGGCCAAAAAGGTCATCACCAGGAACGGCAGCTGGAACAGCCGGCCAAACTGTTTGTGATCCGCATCGCGCGCGATCCACAGCCCGGTGAAAAGATCGAACGCCAGATAATGCGTCCAGCCGATCACCACCCCGCCGTCGCTGGCAAACAGCGCGCGAACCCCAGCGATGGTGCTCACGCCCATTGCCCCGGCCCCAGCCACCCGCACCGGATCGACCGCGCCGCTGAACACGAGCGCAAATATCACCGTATAAGTCAGGCAGAGCAGAGCGACCCCCAGATAGAGGATCGCGGTGTGGACCAAGGGCGAGCGCGGCGCGGCGGCCAGCAACAGCCAGCCACTCACCGCCCAGCCATTGGTCAGCGCAAATAATGTCGTCCACATTGGTCTAAACCCCTGATTCAGCGGAGGCCGGTGCCGCCGCGATCGGTTCATGCGCGGGAATGGCCTGCGCCCGCTGCCACAAAGTCCAGCGCAGCAGCAGTACCATCGCAAAAGCAAACGCAATCAGTCCATCGGTGACCAGCAAGGCTTGCGGCGGAATTTGTCCGCCCGGCCCCACGGTTGCTGCATTGTCCGTGCCGGTTTCAAACGCAATCAGCCGCCGCACGGCGAAGATTGCGATGACAAACAGCAAAGCGGCGGGTGATTGCCGGATCAGCAGCTTGCCGGTGACCGGATCACGCTCAAGCTGCATCAGCTGGCCACGCTTGATGCCCGCAACAGCCCCGATCGCGAGCCCCGCCAGCACGGCCAGCCAGCCCAGCCCGGTCGGCGGGAAGCTGACCAGCACCACCAGCACCAGTGCCAGCATGATTGCCGGGCTAATCCACAGCCGCCGCAGATTGAACGGCCTGGGCTTGTTGAGACTGCGAAACCGCAGGGCAAAGACCACCGCGATGATGATGATCGGCAAAAACGTCTGCAACTGCTTGGGATCCATCGGTCTCGCCTTCTAGTTCGGCTCTTGGGCCGTGCGGTCACCCTTCCACACCAGCACCGGCTTGCGCGCTGCCTGGGTTTCATCGAGCCGCCGGCGCGGAGCAAAATGCGGTGCGCTTTTCAACAGCGTATCGCCCGCCTTGGCACGCTGGGCAAGGCTGCGCAGCGAACCGATGAACCGGTCAAGCCCGGCCTTGCTCTCGGTCTCGGTCGGCTCGACCAGCATCGCGCCGTGGACCACCAGCGGGAAATAGACCGTCATTGGGTGGAAGCCTTCGTCGATCAGCCCCTTGGCGACATCGAGCGTCGAAAAGCCCTCGGCCAGATTGCTGTCGCTGAACAGCGCTTCGTGCATGCACGGACCCGAGCCGGCGAACGGTGCGTCAAGTTCATCCTCGAGGCTGCGCAGCACGTAATTGGCGTTAAGCACCGCGTCTTCGGCGACCCGCGCCAGGCCGTCTGCCCCGTGGCTGAGAATATAGGTCAGCGCGCGGGTAAACATCCCCATCTGGCCGTGGAACGCCGCCATCCGCCCGAACGAGTGCGGCAGCTCGGTGGCGACACCGCGTTCTTCGATCATCCGGAACGTGCCATCGTCGCTGCGCTGGGCAAACGGCAGCGGCGCATAAGGCGCGAGCGCGGCG
>JANMCG010000170.1:0-3308 GCA_031361075.1 Novosphingobium sp.
GGACGCTTGCCGGTGATCCCCATAAAGAAGTGCTTGCCCTCCGCCGCGTTGGCAAAGGCGAAAGTACTGGTCAGGAAAATCGGGGCCTTGAGGCTGCCTTCGGACAGCACCGGATCATAGCCGTGACCCATCATCATCGTGGCGGGTGACAGCTGGCGGTTGCCGATTGCAGTAAGCGCAGCCTTGGGCTTGCGCGGCGGGGTGGGGGTGTCGGCCATGGCAGACGTCCTTCCTGAACAGCGCTCCCAGGAAGGCGGGAGCCGAATTGCGCCGTACAGCACTGGCGCGCCTAACCTCCTCAGGCGCGCATCTCCGCAGGAGCTCGGGTCAACGCGGTCTTTAACTGCTGACCGATTTGATTACAACTGTAACGAATTCGCGCGTCGTACATTCAGTACCGGTTCAAGCAAATAACGGTTGATTAGATCACAGGAAATCAAAGGAGGGTAGGATGCGAGGGTTTGCGAGCGGGCTATTGACGGTGGCGAGCAGTATGGCGATCGCCGGGTGTACAGTGTCGCGGATCGACGACGGCACCCCGTTTGCGACTCGCCCAATCGCCGTAAAGGCCAGCAACGTCGCGGTATTCGAACGGTGGGAAGACATCCGCGGTCCTTACACCGAAGTGGACTCGGTCTTCGTCAAGGATGATGGCGATACTCTTCCGCGCGTGCTCGAAGAGCAACTTCGGATCATGGCCGGCGCGCGCGGCGCCAACGCTATCGTTCTGGCGCACACCAATCGCAAACCTAACGGCAATCGCCGCCCCCCCTTCATCGCGCTCGACGATTCGCTCGACCATTATTCGGCCACTGCAGTATGGATCGGCGCGGGTGCGCCGCCGGTCAAAGTGCTGAAACAGTAGCCAGCATCCGGCCGTTACTGACCGCGAGCGGCGCCGTTCGCAAGCGGGTCGTAAACGGACATTCTGCAGATCGGCCTACTCCCCCTTCCCCGTTGGGGAAGGGCCGCGGATGGGGGTTCGAGATCGGCGTGGATGCAGGGCCTGTCGGCACAACACCAGCGCCGCCCCCCACCCCTAGCCCCTCCCCCAAGGGGAGGGGGATTTAAAGCAATTCAATTAAACACGTAACGACGCAAAGCCACTTACTTCGGCGACAGCACCATCAACATCTGGCGGCCTTCCATGCGGGGATAGGCCTCGATCTTGGCGTCTTCGGTGGTATCGTCCTGGACGCGCTTGAGCAGGTTCATGCCGAGCTGCTGGTGCGACAGTTCGCGCCCGCGGAACCGCAGCGTGACCTTGACCTTGTCACCCTCACCGATGAATTTGTGGATCGCGCGCATCTTCACATCGTAATCGTGATCGTCGATATTCGGACGCATCTTGATCTCCTTGATCTCCTGCGTCTTTTGCGACTTGCGCGCGAGGTTGGCCTTTTTCTGTGCCTCGTAGCGGAACTTGCCGACATCGAGGAATTTGCACACCGGCGGATCGGCGTTAGGCGATACCTCGACCAGATCGAGGCCAAGGCTGGCGGCCTGTTCGATCGCCTCGTTAGTGAACATCACGCCGATGTTTTCACCGGCTTCGTCGATGACGCGGACTTTATCGGACGTGATCATCGCGTTGTGGCGCGGCCCGCTTTTCACGGGGGGCGTCATCATGCGCCGGGGTGGGGGTGCTATAGTAATGTCTCCTGAAGCTTTGATACCAGCGCGCCCCTTAGAGGGATTCGGCGGTTTGGGGAAGTGGGAAGGTTTCAGGCCGCCGCGCGATAAAGCGGGAACTGCACCAGCCGGCCCTGCACCCCGATCAGCGCATCGACTGCGCGGGCTGGCTGCATTGCCTTCAGGATCGCCGGATCGCCCGCATCGAGCCCGCCGGTCAGCGCACCGAATGCGGGCAGGATCAGCTTGCGCTCGGAGCGCACCGCGCAAGGCCGGCTGATCGAGCGGCCGCGCGCGCGGACCCGCAGTTTGGGGTGATAGTGGCCTGACAATTCCGCACGCATTTCGCCTGCCTTGGCCTCGTGCCGCAGCACTAGCGCACCCAGATCGAGCTCCTCGACGCTGGTCCCGCTTGGCACCGCGCCCAGATCGTGGTTGCCCGCGATCCACACCCAGTCGGTCGCGCGGGTAAGCGCATCGAGCATCCCGGCGGCGTGGGGTTCAAGCCGTTGTGCGCCCGCCTGGTCGTGGAAATTATCGCCCAGGCAAAACACCCGCCGCGCCCCGGTTTCGCGCACTGCCAAGGCCACTCGCTCAAGCGTTTCGCGGCTGTCGTAAGGCGGCAGCATCTGGCCGAATCGCGCGTAAAAGCTTGCTTTCTCAAGGTGCAGATCGGCCACGAGCAGCGCGCGCTCGCGCGGCCAGTACAGCGCGCGGCCGGCGACCAAGGCCAGTTCTTCACCTGCGAACGAAAAGGGAACCATGCTTGGCTCTTGCCGCAAGCTCTCAGGCTTGGCAAGGGCGCGTGATGACCGATTGGACACCGCATACCGCTGAGGCCCGCGCTTGGTTCGAAGCCCTGCGCACCCGCATCTGCACCGCGTTTGAAGCGATCGAGGCCGAGGCGGGGAGCGACGCTAAATTCGAATACTCCCGCTGGGACCGCGAGGAAGCAGGCAACGCCGATCCGGGCGGCGGCACACGCGGGGTGATGAAGGGCAAAGTGTTCGAGAAAGTCGGGGTCAACGTCTCGACCGTCCACGGCACTTTCGCCCCCGAATTTGCCGCCTCGGTCAACGGTGCCAGCGCGGACAATCCCGGCTTCACCGCCACCGGCATCAGCCTGGTCGCGCACATGGCCAACCCGCATGTGCCCGCGGTACACATGAACACGCGCTTTTTGGTCACCGGCAAGGCGTGGTTCGGCGGCGGCGCAGACCTTAACCCGCCGCTGCCGTATGCTGAAGACACAGACGAATTCCACGCCCGCTTTCAGGCCGCCTGCGATGCGCACGATCCGGCGTATTATCCGCGCTTCAAAGCCTGGGCCGATGATTATTTCTACATCCCGCACCGCCAGGTCCATCGCGGCGTCGGCGGAATTTTCTACGATCATCTGGAATGTGACAGCACGGCAGCGTTCGAGCGCAACTTCGGCTTCACCCGCGATGTCGGCGAGGCGTTTCTCAGCGTGTATCCGCAGCTGGTCCGCCGCCGGATGGGAACAGCGTTCACCCCCGCCGAGAAGCAGACCCAGCTCGAATGGCGCGGGCGTTACGCCGAGTTCAATCTGGTTTACGACCGGGGCACGCTGTTCGGGCTCAAGACCGGCGGCAACATCGACGCGATCCTGATGAGCCTGCCGCCCGAAGCGGTGTGGAGTTGACGCGCAAGGG
>JANMCG010000223.1:0-4531 GCA_031361075.1 Novosphingobium sp.
AGGTACTCGGAGCGGTTGTTGCCGATATTGTAGATGCGGTGCGGCTTGGTGCTGCCGCCTGGCTTGATCGCGCCATCGTCGGGCGGCGGGTTGTCGAGCGCGGCCAGCACCCCGGCGACGATATCGTCGATATAGGTGAAATCGCGCCACATCTCGCCGTGGTTGAACACATTGATCGGGCGTCCTTCCAGGATCGCGGCGGTAAACAGCCACAGCATCATGTCGGGCCGTCCCCATGGGCCATAGACGGTGAAGAAGCGCAGCCCGGTCAGCGGCAGGCGATAGAGATGCGCGTAAGTCTCGCTCAACAGCTCGTCGGCCTTCTTGGTCGCGGCGTAAAGCGAGAGTGGGTGATCGACTCGATCGGATTCGGCAAACGGTTGCTTCGTGTTGGCGCCGTAAACCGAACTCGAGCTGGCATAGACAAGATGCGACACCGAACGGGTCCGTGCGAGCTCAAGCAAGTTTACATGGCCTACCAGGTTCGATCGGACGTAAGCGGCGGGATTCTCGAGCGAATAGCGCACCCCCGCCTGTGCCCCTAGATGAACGATGCCGTCAAACGCAGCGCCCTCCAGTGCCGCGTCGAGCACGCCGGCATCCGCGAAGTCGAGGCGGTGAAAAACGAAGCTCTCGCCCGCCGCTTCGCGCACCCGCGCTAGCCTCGCGGCCTTGAGCGCCGGATCGTAATAGGCGTTGCAATCGTCGATCCCGATCACAGTCTCGCCGCGCGCGAGCAGCGCGTCACAAACTGCGGCACCGACGAAGCCGGCCGCGCCGGTAACCAAGACGCGCATAGAAACCCCTTCGTTGGCGGCGTTCAGAACCCCGCCATTGTCAAATCTTCCCTAGTTAGATCAAGATAGCCGAGCGAAGACGGAAGCTGCAAATTGATGCTAGATGTTTGACAATCCAACTGGGGGTTGCCTGACGTGCTTCCTTACGTCGGCTGCCCTACCCGTAATCCTGCGCTGTAAACCGGTATCACTCGTCCATACCATTTAATTGCGGCGTGTATTCCGGAACAAACGACTGCAGAAGGTGGTAGACGGCCTCCGGCCGGGTCACATCCTCGGCCTGCAGCATGGCCTTGCGAACGTCCGCGTCGGGAATCGAATATTCGTGCGCCATCATAATCCGCGGGTGCGCGGTCGTCTGGGGATCGTTTCCTATGAGTAACTCCTCGTAAAGCTTCTCGCCGGGCCGCAGGCCGACGTCGATGATCTCGATGTCGCCGTCAGGCTTGTGCTCGTCCCGGATTGTGAGCCCCGAGAGACGAACGATCGCGGCGGCGAGATCGTAAATCCGCACCGGCACGCCCATGTCGAGCACAAAAACCTCGCCCCCCTTGGCGAGCCCGGCAGCCTGGATTACGAGTTGCGCCGCCTCCGGTATGGTCATGAAGAACCGCGTGACCTCGCGGTGGGTCAGAGTGATCGGGCCGCCCTGTGCCACTTGCCGCCGGAATAGAGGAACCACAGAACCGCTTGATCCTAGGACGTTGCCAAATCGCGTGATAGACGCGCGCATCCGTGGCTGTTCAGCCGCGTAGGCCTGCACCGCCAGTTCCGCGAGACGCTTCGTGGCTCCCATGATATTTGTCGGTCGCACTGCCTTGTCGGTGCTGATCAGGATGAAATCTGAGACCCCGCCGCTGGACGCCGCGTCGAGCACAAACTTGGTCCCGAGGAAGTTGTTGCGCAGCCCCTCGACCGCATTCGCTTCGACAAGCGGGACGTGCTTGAACGCGGCGGCATGAAAGACGGTGTCCGGCGTGTAGCGGCCAATCGTTTCAGCCAGCCGGTCTTTGTCGCGCACGTTGCCCAGCACGGCTACAATCTCGGGGCCGCCCTCGGTTTCGGCGGCGGCCTTTCTCAACTCGTGCTCGATTGAATAGAGGGCAAACTCCGAGATATCATAAAGGACTATGCGATTCACACCGAGGGATGGAATCTGGCGGCACAGCTCGCTTCCGATGGAACCGCCGGCGCCGGTTATCATGACCGTTTTGTCGAGCACGGTGCGCGACAGCAGGCGCGGGTTGGGTGCTACGGGATCGCGGCCCAGCAGATCGTCGATCTCAACTTCGCGGATGTCGTTGATGGTGACGCGCCCGGCCATTACGTCCGCCATTGGGGGAAGCGTGCTAACCCGCAGCTTCATTCCTTCAAGCGCCTTGACGATCTCGCTGCGGCGCTTGCGCGTCGCGCGGGGAATGGCCATCACGACGTCGGACACGCCATATTTGTCTACGAGGCCAGCAAGGCTGCTCGAATGCCAGACCCGGAGTCCGTCCAGGCTTTGCCGGTTCAATCTTTCATCGTCATCGATGAATCCCATGACCCGGTAGCCGGGCTCGCCCCGCAGGACGTTGGCGGTCTGCCGCCCGGTTTCCCCTGCGCCGTAGACCAGCACCGTCTTGGTCTCGCCGCTAAAGTCGAGGCGTCCGAGCAGATCGAGCATAAGGTATCGGATCACGAGCCGCGACATCAGCACGAAGCTGACAAAAATGATCGGCTGGATCAGGCCCGCGGTGCGCGGCACTCCGGGAATGTTGGCGACGACGACAATTGCCGAAAAGAGAACGCCATAGACCGCACCCCCGCGCAGTATAGCGGTCATCATTCCCCGGCCGGCGAAGCGGAAAATCGTTTTGTAGAGCTGATGAGGGACGAAAACGACCGGGAAAACGACCAACGAGATCACCGAAAGGACCGTCACTCCTGGCTCCCACGCCCAAACTCCCAGGCGGAGGCTGTATGCAACATAGGATGCCGCGATCGCCATCACGACATCGTTCGACAGCGCGATCAGCCGCTTGACGTTGCGGCTTAGTACGCTCGCACGCTGCAGCACGTCGATCGGAAAGCGGAGCATTTTGAAGTTACCCGTGTTCGCTGGGACTGATAGGGCTGTGTCCCTAATGGCTGCCGTCAGGAGCGACAAGCGGTTGCGCTTGCTCTCAAGTTCGCGGCGATTGGAGGGGCGGACGGCTTGGCAGGAGCGACTGCATTGAATGTGAGGAATGCGCCGCAAAAACGCGCCCGCATCGCGCTGATCGGGGACGACGAATTGGCCTCTGACCTCGCGCGCGAGTTGGAGCCGTGTGGTTTGCAGCCGTATTTCGCCGAAAGAGCGATAGGTAGTTTCGGGCGAGCCGACCTGCTCGTGCAACTGGACCGCCCTGCGTTCGTCGGCACCATCGATGCTGTCTTGGAAAATGCACTCAAACTCGGTGCGGAGCGGATCGTGATCCTGCGGCAGGGGATACCGCTCGCGAACATGCCGGTTGGAAAAACTGACTACGCGGAAACCGGCATCCCGATTTCGGTCGTTCATCTGCCGACGATACTGACTGTCGCACCAAGGAGCGCACAAGGAATTGCGCGGTCGATACTGTCGCCTGTGTGGCCCGTCGTGTTCATGTCCGACGTCGCTGATATGCTGGCGCACATGGCACGGGATGCCGGTGATGGCGGTTTACAAGCCACCGCACCCCCTCGCGCGGGCGCTGCCACCCACGCTCTCGTCATGCGCCTGGCCGACATTCTGGTCGGTCTGAGCGTTCTGACGGTGGCCTTGCCCGTCCTGCTCGGTCTCGCACTCGCAATCCGGCGCGACAGCCCTGGCCCCGCGATTTTCACACAAAGACGTGTCGGGCGAGGCGAGAGGCCGTTCACGCTGTTCAAATTCCGGACGATGGCAATGGGAACCAGGCAGGCCGGCACACACGAAGTTGCAAATACATCGGTCACGAGATTGGGAGCCTGGTTGCGCCATTACAAGCTCGACGAGTTACCGCAGGCGTGGAACCTGCTGGTGGGCAACCTCACCCTGGTGGGGCCGCGGCCTTGCTTGCAGGTACAGAAAGAGCTGATCCGGGAAAGGCGCCGGCGCGGCGTCTACAAGATCAAGCCAGGCCTCACCGGGCTTGCGCAGGTCCGGGGAATCGACATGAGAGATCCCGTCTGCCTCGCGGAAATCGATGCCGCATACGCGGGGGTACGCGGGATAGCACTCGATTTGGCGGTGATCGCACGAACGTTCGCCGGTGCGGGAAGTGGGGACCGGGTGGCGGCGGCTCCGCCGCGCTAATTCACCCCTAAGTCGTTCGTCAGGACCCGGTCTTCGCGAGATGGATGGCTTCGACGAGGCCCTGGTTTTCAGACACGTTAGGGTCGGCATTCGCCGTCAGCCGCAGCTCCACCGCTGCACATTGTGGGGGAACTCTGAAGTTCAAGCGGCCGCTTCCGCGGGCATCGGCCTGCCCCAGCACTTGCGTTCCGCGACAGGCTGCGACCCAAGTGCTTTGAAATCCGCTGCCAGCCTGGGTCGATGCTCTGAACGACATGGTGTAGCTTCCGGGGGGAACGACAACGAATTGCTTGGTGACCACCCCTCCAGCCCCTGCATTCGCGAAATAGCGCACCGAGGAACTCGTTCCGCCGCCCTCTACCTGCGCCCAGAGATCGGGATCGTTCGTCAGCGACCAGTCGAAGCCGGTCGTCGTAGCCAGCTCCCGCGCGACAGG